>JASLES010000438.1 GCA_030151005.1 Silvimonas sp. | reverse complement strand
ATGCGCCCTGCTCATCCCTGAGCATATCCAGAAAACCCTGCACCACCGGCGTCACGGTGTGGGCGTCATACACCGCGTACAAATTGGCCGGGAGCGGTTCTGCCAGCGCGCAAAAGGACACGCCCGGCCAGGCGATGCGGGCACAGCTTTCTGGCAACAGTGTCACGCCATAACCATCGGCCACCAGCGCCAGCGCGGTCTGCGGTTCATTCACCTGATGGCTGATCCGCGGTACGAACCCCTGCTGGCGGCAGGCATTGTGCAGGTAAGCCCCCAGGCTGGAGGCCTGGGCGGGTAACAGCACCATGTCTTCTTGCGCCAGGGTAGCCAACGGCACATGGGGCGTTTGTGCCAGCGGGTGTTCGCTGGACACCGCCAGCACAATATTTTCTTTACCCAGCAACTGGCAAGACAGATCGGGCGGCAAGCCGCTCTGGGCCTCTCGCCAGATGCCCAAGTCTATGCGGTGCTGTTGCAATGCCTCAATCTGCCGAGTGGGTGAGAGTTCATTCAATGACCATGTCGCACCGGGCACCTGCGCGACAAAATGCCGGAGCGAGGGCAACAAGGCGCCCCACACCGCCGTACCCACCGCACCGATGACCATGTGTCCCGCCGCGCCGCGCCCAAGCTGGCGCACGTGCCAGAGCGAACTACTGGCCTGATCCAGCAGCTTTTCCACATCACGCAGCAGCGCCCGGCCAGCGGGGGTCAGCGCCACTGAACGCGTGGTCCGCACAAACAACTGGGTATCCAGCGTGGCTTCCAGCTCCTTGACGTGCAAGCTGAGCGGCGGCTGCGACATATTCAGCCGCTGGGCCGCCTTGCTAAAGCTCAACTCCTGCGCCACCACCCGGAAATAGTGCAACAGCCGGAAATTGATACGGGCGAAATCGGGATGAATCAGATCAGGTGTTTTCATGGATGGGGTTCGTCGTCGGCACACCATTTATACATTAATGGCTATCAATTAAGCCATTTATTGTATTGGACTGACTATTTATGTAGTCGCTACGATGAGCACTACTTATTAATGGCCAACCAGGAACTGCCCCATGCTTGATCAAGCCCCCTATGCCGCCGCTGAGCTGATTCGCCAGCGTATGCCCGGTTTTCAGCCCCACGCCGCCTTGATCCTTGGCTCCGGCCTGGGTGCACTGGCCGACACCATGACCAACGCGGTATCCATTGACTACACCGAGCTGCCCGGATTTCCGATCAGCAGCGTGGTCGGCCATGCCGGGCAGCTGGTCGCCGGTTGGCTGGAAGGCGTGCCGGTGCTGTGCATGAAGGGGCGCGGCCATTTCTACGAGGGCCATGGCATGCCGGTCATGATGACGGCCGTGCGGGCGTTCAAGCTGCTGGGCTGTGAATTTTTGCTGGCCACCAACGCCGCCGGTTCCATGCGCAAAGAAGTCGGTCCTGGCCGGCTGGTGGCGCTGACGGATCACATTAACTTCATGCCGGAATCCCCGTTGGTCGGGCCCAATGATGACCGCTTCGGGCCGCGCTTTTTCAGTCTGGCCAATGCCTATGACCGTGAATTGCGGGCAGAGCTGGCGGCTGTCGCCAAGCGCCTGGACATTGATCTGGCCGAGGGCGTGTTTGCCGGCTACACCGGCCCCAACTTCGAAACCCCGGCTGAAATCCGCATGATGCAGACGCTGGGCTGCGATGTGGTGGGCATGTCCATTGTGCCGGAGGTGCTGGCAGCGCGGCATTGCGGCCTGAAAGTGCTGGCGGTATCGGCCATGACCAACTACGCCGAGGGGCTGTCTGACACCCCACTCTCGCACGAGCAAACCCTGCGGTGCGCCGCCATGGCGGCAGAAGACTTCATGCGCTTGCTGCGCGCCTTCTTTGCACAACGCGTAGTGCGTTAAACCTCGCCACTGCGCCTCTCTTTTCGTTTTTCGCCTATCGCCACACTGGGGCGAGGGGCCTACTTTTGCCGGAGTTTCATGATGACCGTTGCCCCCACGCTTGCACCTGGCGTTGCCCGCATTATTTCGCTGATGGATCTGACCTCGCTCCAGGATAACGACAGCCACGCCAGCATTGCCGCCTTGTGTGAGCAAGCCAGCCTGTCGCCGCCAGCCGCACTCTGCATCTATCCGCAATTTATTGAACACGCCCGGGCCCGGTTGCAGAACCTGAATCTACCCCAGGTCAAGATTGCCACCGTCACCAACTTCCCGCTGGGCGAAGCCGACGTTGCGCAAGCCCAGGCCCAGACCGCCCGTGCCATTGCCCTGGGGGCCGATGAAGTCGATGTCGTGTTCCCGTGGCGTGCCTTGCAAGCCCGTGATCCACTCGTGGGGGCACAACTGGTCGCCGCCTGCAAACAAGCCTGCGGCGAACGTGTACTGAAAGTGATTATTGAAAGCGGCGAACTACACGCTGCCGCCTTGATCCGCCGCGCCAGCGAAATTGCCATTGATGCCGGGGCGGACTTCATCAAGACCTCAACCGGCAAGGTACCCGTCAACGCCACACCAGAAGCTGCCGCCATCATGTTGCAGGTGATTGCAGAGCGAAATCGCAACTGTGGTTTCAAGGCGGCTGGCGGCGTGCGCAACCAGGCCGAAGCCGAAGTCTATCTGGCCCTGGCGGAAGATACCCTGGGGGCCGATTGGGTGACGCCGGCCCATTTCCGCTTTGGCACCTCCAGCCTGCTGAACAACTTGCTGGCCGGCGCACCCGTGACCGGTTACTGAGCGCGCCACCATGACACGTGTATTTATTGTGGTGATTGACTCGCTGGGTATTGGCGCGTTACCGGATGCAGATCGCTTTGGCGATAGCGGAGCCAATACCTTGTTGCATATCGCCCAACACGGACCGCTACAGATTCCGGTCTTGCGACAACTGGGTCTGGGCCGGGCCCTGGCATTAGCGTGTGGTCAATCGCTGCCGGGTATTGAACAAGCGCCCGCAATCGGCGCCTGGGCCGCCGCCAGGGAAGTGAGCGCAGGCAAAGACACGCCGTCGGGCCATTGGGAAATGGCGGGCGTACCGGTCACGACGCCTTGGGGCATGTTCCCGCAACAGGCAGATGGTCATTGTTTTCCGCCGGACCTGTTACAGCGTATTGCCGAACGGGCCGGGGTGAGTGGCTGGCTGGGGGATTGCCATGCATCCGGCACCGACATCATCGCCCGCTTGGGTGAACGCCATATCGAGACCGGCTGGCCCATCTTTTATACCTCGGCTGATTCTGTTTTCCAGGTGGCCTGTCATGAAACAGCCTTTGGGCTGGAACGGCTGTATGACCTGTGCCGCATTATCCGGGCAGAAATCGACCCGCTGCGCATAGGCCGGGTCATTGCGCGTCCGTTTACGGGCGCGGATGCCGCCAGCTTCAAACGCACCGCCAACCGGCACGACTACACCATGCCGCCCCCCTCTCCCACCCTGCTGGAGCGACAGGTCAGGGCCGGCGGTACCGTGGTTTCCATCGGCAAGATTGCCGACATTTTCGCCCACCAGGGCATCAGTCAGGCCGTGGCCGCACATGGCACGGTCGATCTGACGGCCGCCACGCGCGAACAAGTACGCAGTGCGCCAGACAACAGCATTGTCATGACCAACCTGGTCGATTTTGACCAAAGCTTTGGCCACCGCCGTGATGCCACCGGTTATGCGCAGGAACTGGAGTTGCTGGATGGCCTGCTGCCCGACCTGCTGGCCGGCCTGCGCCCGGATGATCTGTTGATGCTGACTGCGGATCACGGCTGCGACCCCACCTGGCACGGCAGCGATCACACGCGCGAATACGTGCCGATCTTGCTCTACGGCGCGGCAGTGAGTCCGCGCAGTCTGGGCGTGCGCCCCACCTTTGCGGACCTGGGCCAGACCGCGGCGGCATGGCTAGGCCTGGCCGCACTGGATCACGGCCACGACATGCTGGCTTGAACACCTCCTGGAGATACGCCCGAACAAAACAGAACAACGGGCTGCATGCATGAAATTCACAACAAGGAGGAGTTCGATATGCGTTCAACAATCAAAAAGAGTCTGGCCTGGGCCTGCGTTCTGGCCCCGCTGCTGGCAACAAGTCCGGCCCATGCCGAGCAAACCGGTGGGTTTGGCGACGTCAGCGTGAACTACCTGGACTGGAACCATACCCCCGGCATGAGCAACGGCCGCAGCAATGATGCTTACCTGGAACTGGAAGGCGGCGGTCAGTACACCTGGGGCGAGTTGTATGGGTTTACCGACTGGAATCACTTCAACAAGGCCAGTGATGAATACGGCATGTTCGCCAAGGGCCAGTTGCGCTATTACCTGGGCGACGAACGCCACGGCGCCGGCTGGAATGCTTTTTTCCAGAGCAAGATCGTGGCAGATCACAACTTTCACGAGTTCAACCAGGTGGTCGGCATCGGCTACAACGTGGCACTGAACAATGCTTCTTTCACCCCCTTTATCGGCGCGCATTACACGAACAGCACTTATTTTGCGGGCTGGAATGGTTATGAGCTGGGCTGGGCGGCGTGGGTGCCCTTCAACCTGGGGAGTCAGTCT
>JASLES010000427.1 GCA_030151005.1 Silvimonas sp. | reverse complement strand
ACAAGGCCATTCGCCATTCTGGGAAGGCGTGGGTTACAAGTTCTTCAAGCGGGATTTCAAACAGATGGAGATCGAATCTGGCGGGCGCAGCCGCACCTTTATTGCGGAGATGATGCCGGTCGATCCACTGTACGTGCCGTTATTGTCTGAAGATGCCCAGCGCGTGATGGGCGAACCGCACACCGACGCCCTGCCCAACTACGAATGCCACCTGGCCGAAGGGTTGGAGCCCGACAAGTTTGTCGATATTTTCGATGCCGGCCCGGTGCTGACCGGCGTACTGGATGTCTGCCAATCTGTACGGCTGGGCAGCGTGCGCCATGCCACGCGTGGCAAACCAGAAGGCGGCAGCATGCCGTGGCTGGTCAGCAACCTCTACACCACGGACTTCAGATGCGTCATCGTCATGCTGCCAGAAACCCCGCCCGCCACCCTTACCCTGCCGCCCGACGTGTTTGACTTGCTGGATATTCAGGAGGGCGACCTGGTGCGCTGCGCCCCGGTAGGAGGGCTGCCGGCATGATCGTGATGCGTCTTTGTAAACCGGCTGATCTGGATGCGCTGATCGATCTGGCCCACAAAGCCGGCCCCGGCATGACCACGCTCAAACCCGACCGGGAAGTCCAGGGTGCACGGCTAGCGCGCGTGCAGCACACGGTAGATGGCCTGGCGCCGCTGGCCGAACAGGGTTACCTCTTCATGATGGAAGACACCGCCACCGGCGCGGCCGTCGGCGTGTGCGGGCTGGAAGTCGCCGTCGGCCTGGAGCAGCCCTTCTACACCTATCGCATGGATACCTTTGTGCATGCCAGCCGCGAAATGGGCTTGTATACGCGCATGGATAAACTTCACATGTCGCACGGTCTGACCGGCTACTCCGAACTGTGCACGCTGTTCCTCAGCCCGGACTGGCGCGTGAATGGCAACGGTGCGTTGTTGTCCAAATCCCGCTTCATGTTTATTGCGCAGTTTCCGGAACGCTTCTCTGAGCACCTGTGTGCCGAGATGCGCGGGCATTTTGACGAGAACGGCGAATCCCCGTTCTGGCGCGCTTTGGGCGCCCATTTTTACCGCATTGGTTTCAACGAGGCCGATCAACTGGTGGCGCAGGGCAAAAAGTCCTTCCTCGCTGAATTGATGCCGCGCTACCCCGTATACGTGGATTTTCTGCCCGAAGACGCACGCGCCTGTATCGGCAAAACGCATATCGACACCGAGCCGGCCCGCCGCCTGCTGGAAAGCGAAGGCCTGCGCGCCGAACAACACATCGACATCTTTGAAGGCGGCCCTGTGCTGGAGGCCCGCATCGACAGCCTGCGCGTGATGCACGACAGCGCGCTGTACACCATTGAGATTGCTGATTCCCCGGCGATATCCGACACCCGCTGGATTGTCGCCAACAGTGAGCTGGCGGATTTCCGCGTCATGCTCACCCGCAGCGTGCCGCACAACGGCGTGCTGCCCCTGACGCCCGAACAAGCCGCCGCGCTGCATGTCACAGCCGGTAGCACCGTGCGGGCCATGACGCTGAACCCGGCGCCGCGCTAACTGACAAGGATGACCATTCCGTGACCGCATTCGACCCCCGCCACAGCCAGTTATGGCAACTGCTGGACGCCACCATTGGCCTTGATGCCACGCAAGCACTGTTCGACATGATCCACGTGGACGACGCGCTGTTGACCGCGCCGGTCGCCACGGTGCCGCGTGTGTTGATTGCACAGGCCATGAACATGCAACTGTTCGCCAAAAACCTGGCCGCAGTGCCGGAAGGCAAACGCTATGTAGACGCCAAACTGGCGGCGGGCGAGAAGGTGGTGTTTGATCATGGCGCGCTGCGCACCGTGGTATCCGCCGATACTGGCGCATTACCTGAAGGTGAGGTCGCCTTCAAACGCATCCTGGAACCGCTGGGTTTTGCCGTTGCCGCCGTTTACCCGCTGGCCCGCCTGAACATGACCGGCCGCGCTTACTGCCATCAAGATGCGCCAGAAACCGTCGCACAGTTTTTTGTCTCTGAACTTCACGTCGACCAGTTCTCTCCCGCTTTCGCCAAGGCCGTAGACGCCGTGGTCAGCAGCAGCCGTGACCCGCTGGATGAAGAACACAAAGCCTTGCTGGCCAAACTGGCGGCACACCGCGCCTTGCCGCTGAACGATGCGTTCAAGCTGCTGCCCGCGCTGGTGGCGTGTTTTGCCGTTCAGCACGATACCCCGCCGCTGGCCGCTTACGAAACGCTGCTGGCAGAATCCGCCGAAATGGCCTGGATTGCCACAGAGGGCAACAGCTTTAACCATGCCACTGACCGGGTGCCAGATGTCATTGCCCTGGCAGAACAACTACGTGCGCAAGGCGCGCCGATCAAGGACAAAGTGGAAATCTCCGGCGCGGGTTCTGTGCGCCAGACTGCGTTCAAGGCGGCGATGGTGGAACGGGCATTTAAAGCAGCTGATGGCAGCGTGGTGAAGAAAGTGGTGCCAGGGTCGTTTTATGAGTTTATTTCGCGGGACTGGCTGACGGGTGAAGGTGGTACGCGGCATCTGGATTTGCGGTTTGATAGCGGCAATGCGCAGGGGATTTTCAAGATGACTGCGGCGCAGGCGCCAGGGTGATTGTTTTTTTGTGGGGGGATGCCTGCGTAGGGTGGATTCGGGGCGTAGTGACAA
>JASLES010000523.1 GCA_030151005.1 Silvimonas sp. | reverse complement strand
CAGATCTCGCGCCACATAGGCATCAACAATCTGCCGTGTCTGTCTGGCGTATTCATCCGGGTTGTCGATCATGCTGTAGAGCATGGCGCGCTGTTTGTCTTCCGGCATGTTCTGGAACAGCGCCAGTTGTTCTTGAATGGTTTCAAGGCCGTTGTAGTTTTTGCCACCCTCAACCGACATCTTGGCCAGCAACAAATCCAGCGGAATCTGCCCCTGCTGTTTTTTCGGTTCCATCATCAACATGGCGGCGGCCCAGATGTACAAACGGCGTGTGGCAACTTCCGGGTATTCCCGGGCGGCCAGCTCCGGCAGCAGCTTCTGATAATGGGCATCATCAATATGCGCCGACAACAGATCGCCGTCCGGACGCAGCACCGCTTTGGCCATATCCATCATCATGTTCAGATCAATGCGGATCTCTGTATATACCTGATCCGATGAATCAAATGCTTGTTGTACAGGCTCGGATAACGTGGTCACGCGCGGATCGGCCACGTGGGCCGTGCCAAACAACCAGGAGGAAGGCACGCCGGGTTTATCGATGCGCCAGAAAATGGCGTGGGGGGAGGCTTGGGCTTTATCGGTGGCGGCCTGTGCGGTGCACGGCAAAAGCGCAGCCAGGGTCAACGCAGCGGCAAAAAACCGCATGCAAGAGCGGGCGAACATGGTGGTTTCCTCTTTCCTCGGGAACTGGTGTTGTGTGATGCGTGACCGGTTGTAGGCACCGGTTCTTGATCGCAGGCCAGTATAACGAAGTCCCTGCACTGCTGGCAGAGCAGGGACGATGGCGTGCACGTTGCAGACAGTTTTACCGGCGGGCGGCCGGCTTAATGCGGCTGCTTGCCCACCGCGGCAACCCGGTCCATGACCGCGAACAGCACGCCAGAAATAACAAAGGTCACGTGAATGGCAATCAGCCAGCCCAGTTTCTGGCTGTCCATAGAATCGATATTCACAAACGCCTTCAGTAAATCAATGGCCGAAATGGCCACAATAGAGCCAATCAATTTGAGTTTGAGGTCGGCATAACTCACCTTGCCCATCCAGTACGGCTTGTCTTCTGAGGCATGCGCTACATCCATGCGCGAGATAAAGTTCTCGTAACCGCTGAACATGACAATCAGCAACAGGTTAGCCACCAGCGTGACATCCACCATCGACAAAATGCCGATGATCACGTTGCCATCTCCGGTCAGCAGCGTCTGGCCCAGCGCCCAGAGTTCTTTGAGCATCTTGGCAAACAAGGCCAGCAAGCCGAAGACCAGCGCCAGATAGAACGGTGCCAGCAGCCAACGGCTGTAAAAAATGGTTTTCTCCAGGGCGGTTTCAATTCGCGAGTGCATCGTTGACCTTTTATGTTGTAATCAGGGCTGGTTTGTCCGGCCCGGCTCATGCAGACCCGTGAAAATCCCGCCAGTTCCCGCGATATTTGCCAGAGCAAACAATGAGTTCTCGCCGCCACCTGGAAATCCTGCATCACCCACCCGCAAAACCCCTGGCGGACATGCCGCCGCTGCTGTTCGTGCACGGCGCGTATGTGGGCGCCTGGTGCTGGGAAGATCACTTTCTGCCCTGGTTTGCAGACCTGGGTTACGACTGTTATGCGCTGAGTTTGTCCGGGCATGCGGGTAGCGGCGGCCGGGAAAAGCTGGATCATTTTGGCCTGGGTGAGTTTTTGTCGGATATCGCCCGCGTGGCCGCGCCATTGCGGCAGGCGCCGGTCATCATCGGGCATTCGCTGGGCGGCTATCTGGCGCAACGCTACGCGCGCAAGCACCCGGTGTCCGGGCTGGCGCTGCTGGCCAGCGTGGCGCCATGGGGGCTGATGAACTCGTTGGGGCACATGATGGTGGCTTCGCCGCACTTGCTGATGGGCCTGAACCAGTTTCAGTGGCACACCGGCGCGATTGATATCGACCCGGCCGTACTCAAGCAATTGCTGTTCTCCAAAGAAACACCGCGCGTGGGCCTGAATGCCTTTGCGGCAAGGGTCCAGCCTGAATCTGCGCTCGCGCTGGCAGAACTGATGATGCCGCAGCCCTGGTTATCCTGGGGCATGCCGGAGATCCCGGTATTGGTCCTTGGCGCCGAGGAGGATCGGATTATCCCGGCGGCAGACGTCCGTGCTACCGCGCGTGCATGGCGTGTCGAGGCCGAATTTTTGCCTGGCCTTGGGCACGCGCTGATGAGCGATACTTTGTGGGAGCACGCCGCGCTACGCGTACACACCTGGCTGCGCCAGCAATACGCCCGCTGACAGTTGCAACCGCGCCGCGTCGTACCCATCTTGGGTAGAGCGGCGTAAAGCCGGCCGAACTACTGGAGAGCACCATGACTGACAAGGTTGTCAAAACAGACGCGCAATGGCGCGAACAACTCAGCCCGGAGCAATACCGCGTCACCCGCCAGGCAGGCACCGAGCGCCCGTTCAGTGGCGACCTGTATTACCGCAATGACGAAGGCGACTATCACTGCGTCTGCTGCAACGCCTTGCTGTTTCACTCTGGCACCAAGTTTGACGCCCATTGCGGCTGGCCCAGCTTCTGGGAAGAAGCCGTGCCCGGCGCCATCAAGCGTATTGAGGACTACTCGCACGGTATGGTCCGCACAGAAGTGCGTTGCGCCCAGTGCGACGCGCATCTGGGACACGTTTTCCCGGACGGCCCGGAACCGACCGGCGAGCGTTATTGCATCAACTCAGTGTCGATGACCTTCAAGCCGGAAAGCTGAGGGGACGTATTGATCCATAAAAAGCGGCGCATTGGCGCCGTTTTTTATGGGTGCGCTCTAGACTCAACCAAGAGGATTGCCGTTGCCGTTGGGGTTGCCGTTGCAGTTGCCGTTGCAGTTGGGGTTGTTTTTGACTTTCCTCCCCCATCAAAGCCCAGCGCCGAGGGCGTGGAGGGAGACCTTAGGCTCCCGACCAACCGAGGGCAGCCTGGAGGGCCGCCAGGCTGGGGTCGCCTTTCTTTGGTTACTTTCTTTGGCGAAGCAAAGAAAGTAACGTGGCCCCGGCACCCCGGGTATCCAATGCCTTTCAATCCCGCGCCGCAGGCGCTAACAGCGGTTCGTGTTTCAAGCTAGCCGTGATGGATTGTCGCTACCGCTCCGAATCCACCCTACACCCGCAACAATCTTAACCAGGCCAGCCACCCCGGATTCCCGGCTTGATGGCCTCCATCCGGGCTACGACGTGGTTCTGGACAGCGAAGGCCACCCGCGGTGGCCGACTGGATTCCCGCCTCCGCGGGAATGACGAGTCAGTGGAGTGCCAAATCACACCATCCTTGCCCTCTCCCCCAAAAAACAAAAAACCCGGCTGGCACAAAGCCAAACCGGGTTTTCCACACCGCATGAAACGCAAACACGAACGTTACTGATGCACCATCGCCAACCGCATCGGTGCGGGCTTGACCGCCCCCGCCGCCACAGTCGCCGGCAACGACGCCGCAGCTTGTACCGGCCGCAGAGCGCTGTTGATTTCCAGCGGCAGGTTCTGCGGGTTGCGCACTTCGATCTCGCTGGACAGCGTCGGTTGTGATGCCCCCATCGGCGGCTCGAATCGCGCCAGCACATCGTAATAGGTACGCAGACTTTCCACGAACACCACCGGCTCGCCACCACGGGCAAAGCCGAATTTGGTCTGCCCAAAATACTTGGGCAGCCGCAGCAATGGCAGCGTGGTTTTCACGTCGGCCCAGCTGTCAGGGTTCTTGTTCATCTTGCGCGCCAGTTCACGCGCGTCCAGCAAATGCCCCAGGCCCACGTTGTACGCCGCCAGCGCCATGAAGGTGCGATCCGGCTCAGGCACGGCCTGATCCAGCCCGTCCCGCAGCGTGGCAATGTAGCGTGCCCCGGCCAGAATACTCTGGTAGGGGTTGAGGCGATCCACACCCAGCCGCTGTGCGGTGTCTG
>JASLES010000351.1 GCA_030151005.1 Silvimonas sp. | reverse complement strand
ATGGTTTCTTGCGCGGCGACAGGCGCGGCAAGCAGGCTCAGCGCGGGCAGGCTGGCTTCGCCAGGCGGCAAGTCAGTAAATTCAAACAGCGAAGGCTGGACCGCTTTTTTCTGCTCTTGGGCGGCTTTCTTTTCTTCTGCTTTGACGACGGCCTTGGCAACTGGGATTTCCATAACGGGTTCGGAGATCACCAGTGGCGGCGCTTCGTCTTTTTTCTTCTTTTGTACGCTCACGCGTTCTTCCCGCGCGACGGATGCCTGCCGGCCAATTCGCCGATCCTGTGCGGCCTGCCAGGTATCAATGACCTTGAGCACGGCCCATTCGACGATGGCGCCAATGCGCTCCATCAAATCAAGCCAGGACAAACCGGTAAAGAGGGAGACACCGACCGCCCACAAGGCGGCGAGCGCCACGGTGGCGCCAGTAAAGCCCAGCACGTGATACAACCAGCCGCCCAGCGCCAGCCCGAGCACGCCGCCGGGGGAGAGCGGCAGATTAAAGTGTATGGAATGCAGTCGCAGTGCTTCCATGCTGCAACTGGACAACACAATGGCCAGAAAGCCAACGCAGGCCAGAAACACCACCGGGCGGGAGGATTCGCTCACGCGGTCCAGGCGCCGATAGCCCCACCAGATCGCCGCAAACAAAAACGCCACCCACCACCAGGCCGAAAAACCGAACACCGACAACAGAATGTCGGAGAGATACGCGCCAAACGTACCGCCGCGATTGTGGACATCTGCCCGGGTTGCGCTGTGTGACCAGCCGGGGTCGGCTGCATGCCAGGTGGCAAGCGCCAGGACCAGATACAGCACGGCCGCAACCAGCAGCAGCCACCACGACTCGCGCAGTACGTTCGCCAGTTGCGGCGGCAGGGCCGAACGCGAAGAGGCGTTAGAGACATTTTTCTTGCGAAAGAAAGCCATGTTTCCTGGAGCAGGGGGCTGGAATATTGAGACTTGAGGATTATAACGACAAGCTGGCAGTGACAGGCGTCACCGGCGCTAAATCATTGATAATGGGGCGAGCGGGCGGTCAGGTGGCAGGCGGGTGTCTCACCATTAAGACACCTGCCGGGCGGGGATTAGAGGTAGGCAGCCAGCTTGCTTTCCATCATGCGCGGGTTTTCGCCGTTGGCGATGGTGATCAGGCCTTCGGTGAGCATTTCGCGGCGGCGCACTTCTGTACCGATATGAAATTTGAGCTTGTTGGCGATCGGCAACAGGATCAGGTTGGCCGAGCCCACGCCATAAATGGTTGCCACAAAGGCTACGGCGATGCCGGCCCCGAGGCGTGACGGGTCAGAGAGATTTTCCATCACATGGATCAAGCCCAGCACTGCGCCCAGAATGCCGATGGTCGGTGCATAGCCACCAGCGGCTTCCCAGATTTTGGCTGCGGCCCGGGCGTGTAGCTCCCAGGCGTCGATATCCAGTTCCATGGCATGGCGGATGGTGTCTGGTTCAGCGCCATCGACCAGCATTTGCAGGCCACGTTTGACGAACGGGTCTTTTTCGCTCTGGACAAACTGTTCCAGCCCCAGGAGCCCGGTGCGGCGGGCTTGCTGGCTCCAGGTGGTCAGTGTGTTAAGAATGCGGCGAAAATCATGAATGGGCGGCACAAACACCCATTTGACCATGCGCATGCCCGCGATGAAGTCCACCACCCGGCTTTGCAGCATGACAGCACCTGCCGTGCCGCCAATGACGATCAAAAAGGCGGTGAATTGCAGCAGGGAGGCGATATGACCGCCTTCCAGCCATTGGCCAAGAGTGATGGCAACAAGGCCAAGCAAGAGGCCGATGACACTGATTTTATCCATGCGCCGGAAGGGTCTTTGTTGTTCAGTTTATTTCGGCTGAAAAAGCGTTTTCTTTAATTGTTTTAATGTTCAATTGTCAGAAAATCAGCGATGCAGCCAGTCTTTGAGCTGGGCGCGCAACCGGCCGATGGCCTGGCTGTGCAATTGTGAGACTCTTGATTCGGTGACGCCAAGTACAGCGCCGATTTCTTTCAGATTCAGCTCTTCATCGTAGTACAGCGCCATCACCAGTTGTTCACGCTCTGGCAATTTCTTGATGCCCTCAACCAACATGCTTTTGAAGCCGGCATCGGCAATCTGGTTAAACGGGTTGGCGCTGTGATCTGCGGCCACCTGATCCAGATAATTGTTGTGCTCGTCTTCGTCTTCAAAATCTTCGTAGTACACCAGTTGGTGACCACGGGCATCGGCCAGCATGCGCTGGTATTCATCCAGCGGCAGCCCCATGGAGCGGGCGATCTCGCTTTCAGACGGTGCCCGGCCCAACTGGTGTTCCAGGGTGGCCAGCGCGTTTTCGATTTCACGCATGTTGCGCCGGGTCTGGCGCGATGCCCAGTCGGCGTTGCGTAATTCATCAAGCATGGCGCCACGAATACGTTGCGAGGCAAAGGTTTCAAACTGCACCCCGGCCGTGGGGTCAAAATTACGTGCGGCCTCCATCAGCCCCATCAGGCCGACCTGGATCAGGTCTTCTACATCTACGCTGGCAGGCAGCCGCGAGACCATGTGGTAGGCGATTCGCTTGACCAGCGGCGCATGCCTGGTAACCCGATCGTCGTCACCGGCGTTCTGGGTCTGTTTGTAAAGATGCAAAGCGCGTTGTGCGGGCATTGGCGGGGCTGCAGATTACGGCAATATCAATATAACAAATCGGGTGCGTCATGCCGCGAGAGAAGTGTAGCGGGCGCCTGTAGAGGCGCTTTCGCTAACTGATTGTCATATCAATGACCCGTGCTCGGCAACCCGCTCGTACGCTTTTGGATCTTTTACCAGGTATTTCCTTGTGCCAGCTCATCTTGCAGACGTTGCAGCAAGGCGAGCCGGGAGGGGGCGATGGCGCCGTCTGCCACGGCCTGGCGCATAGCGCAATCGGGCTCCTGACGGTGACGGCAATTGTGAAAACGGCATTGCCCCACAAACGGGCTTAGATCCGGCATCAAGCCGGGCAGGGCTTCTGCCTTGATGTGGGCCAGGCCAAAAGACTGCACGCCGGGAGAGTCAATCAGGTCAGACTGGCTATCGAGGTGGTACAGCGTAGCGTGCGTGGTGGTGTGCTTGCCGCTATCCAGGGCGGTGGAAATCTCGTTGACGCGCGCACCGGCTTCCGGAATCAGGGCGTTGAGCAAGGTGGATTTACCCATACCCGATTGCCCCACCAGCACCGAAATATGCCCTTGCAGCCGTTCACGCAAGGGCGAGGCGTCTTCTTTGGCCGACAGCGCCAAGAGCGGATAACCCAGTTTTTCGTAATAAGACAGCGCCTCGCGGGCGGCGGCGGCTTCTGGCAGGTCACACTTGTTCAGGAGGATCAGCGGCGTGATGTCTTGTGATTCTGCAGCAATCAGCGTGCGGCCGATCAGTTCATCCAGATAGCTGGGCACTGGGGCCACAACGATCACAATCTGGGTAACGTTGGCCGCAATCAGTTTGGAGCGCCATTGATCCGAGCGGTACAGCAGCGACTGGCGCGGCTGCACTTTTTCAATCACCGCCTGTTCGCCATTGAGCACCTGGATATCCACCAGGTCGCCACAGGCAAAGTCAGACTTCTTGCCGCGGGCACTGGCCGAAAGGCGCTGCCCTGTGGCGGTTTCGACGATATAGACACGGCCATGGCTGGCGACGATGCGGGCGCTGTCTGTCATGCGTCAGGCCAGCCGTTTGAGGGCGGCAACGCGCAGACTGGCTGGCGGATGGCTGTCGTAATACACACTGTGCAACGGGTCTGGCGTGAGCGTAGAGGCGTTGTCCCGGTACAGCTTGACCAGCGCGTTGATCAGATCGCTAGCCGAAGATTGTTCGGCGGCGTAGGCATCGGCCTCAAACTCATGCTTGCGCGACAACCAGGAGCCCAGCGGCGCAAACAGGAAAGTGAACACGGGCAGCACCATGAAAAACAGGATCAACGCCGTGGCGGTGACCTGGGTTTGTACGCCAAGGCCGTTGTAAAACCATGACATTTGCATCAACTGGCCCAGCAACCACAACAGCCCCAGCATCAACACAAAGGTAAAGCCAATACGCTTGATGATATGACGGCGCTTGAAGTGGCCCAGTTCATGGGCCAGGACGGCTTCGATTTCGTCGCCATCCAGTTGTTTGAGCAGCGTGTCAAAGAACACGATGCGCTTGGATTTACCCAGACCGGTGAAATAGGCATTGCCGTGGCTGGACCGTTTGGAACCATCCATCATGAATATACCGCTGGCGACAAAGCCGCAGCGGGTCAGCAGCGCTTCAATGCGCAAACGCAGGCTTTCATCGGGCAATGGCTCAAACTTGTTGAACAGCGGGGCGATCCAGGTCGGGAACACCCACATCACAAACAGGCTGAACGCCATCCAGGTCACCCAGACCCAAACCCACCAATGCGCGCCCATTTGCTGCATCAGCCATAGCACAAACGTAACCAGCGGCAGCCCCAGCACTGCGGCGACGCCTGCTGTTTTGAGCAAATCACCCCAGAACAGCCCGGGCGTGCTCTGATTGAAACCGTATCTGGCTTCGATGCCAAAGGTGCTATGCCAGGAAAACGGCAGGCTCAGCACAGTCTGGATGATCGCCACCATGGCAATCATGGCAACACCCGCACCAATGCCGGTACCAAACCAGTGCTGCGCCAGTTGCATGAGCCATTCAA
>JASLES010000331.1 GCA_030151005.1 Silvimonas sp. | reverse complement strand
AAAGCGTGGTGATTTGCGACTGTGTAAATTGCAGGGCGTTGGTCTGGCTGGTTTGCACCGCCTGCGCGCTTTGCATTTCTGTGCCGCGTTGTTGCAGCTCTTGTTGCAGGGTATTGAGCGTGGCGATGTACCGAGCCTGGCGCTGGTTTTGCGTTGCCAGTTCCTGTTGCTGGGTATTGCGGTTGGCAAACAGCGTTTTCCAGCCGGGGAGGCTGCTGGCCAGTGCCGCGTGCTGCGGGTGTGCTGCCTGTGTGGCGACCAGCGTGGCCTGCTCCGCCTGAACGATACCCAATGCAGATTGCGCTGAGCGCACCAACTGGTTTGCGTGTTGCAGGGCTTGCCAGCACCAGCCATGTTGTTCGGTTTCGGCGTCTACATGCGCTACCTGCGCACGCTGGAGTGCCTGGCCGGTTTGCGTCAGGGTGTGGCGGGCGGCCTGCAAGGCAAGATGCATCGGGCGCAATTTAAGCGCCGGTTCAGCGGCGGCAAGGCGTGCCAGATCATCGCGGGCATCGTACAGCGCGGTTTCAGCATCCTGCTGCGCCTGATGGGCACTGGTTTGTTGCTGGCTGGCCTGGTGTACCTGATCCAGCCATTGGCGCTTGTTGTGGATCTGGTCCCGTTGCTGGTTAAGGGCTAGTTCCTGGTTTGCCAGGTCGGTGGACTGCGCGGCGAGTTGTGCGCGATCGGCGTCGCTTAAGAGTTCTACGCCATCTGCGCGTGCCTTGAGTTGTTCCAGCGTACTTCTGGCGTCTCGCGTGTGTTCAAACACCCGTTGCGAGATCAGTCCGTAGACCTCTGTGCCGGTCAGTTGCTCCAGCAGCGCAGCGCGCTCGTTGGCATCGGCTTGTAAAAAGGCGGCAAACCCGCCTTGGGCCAGCAACATGGATTTGGTAAAGCGGCCAAAATCCAGGCCGGTGATGGATTCGGTCATCCGCAATTTATCGTTGATGCGGGTTGCCAGAATATGCCCATCGCCATCGGCCAGTTCCACCACGGGCGCTTGCAAAGCGCCATCCACCTTGTCGCGGGAGCGGCGCTGGCTCCAGAACGCACGGTAGCGTTTGCCTTTAACTTCAAACTCCACCTCCGCCAGGCAATCTGCGGTGTGGCGCGTCATCACCTCATTGGTCTTGGCCGAGATGACTTCCATTCGGGGCGTCTGGTGGTACAGCGCCAGGCACAGGGCGTCCAGCAGCGTGGTCTTGCCCGCGCCCGTCGGGCCGGTAATGGCAAACAGGCCATTGTGATGAAACGGCGCGGCGGTAAAGTCGATCTTGAACTCGCCCTTGAGCGAATTCAGGTTCTTGAGCCGTAGCGTGAGGATTTTCATACGCCAGGCTCCGTCAGTTCTGCCACCACCTGGCGGTAGCGGGCCGTGAGTTTTTCTTGGAGATCATCGGCCAGCGTCTCGGCCGCCATGCGCTGGGCGAAAACGTCATCCGGGCTGAGTTCATCCAGCGTTTCTTTGGCCTCACTTTGCAGTGCGGCAGTGGCCTCTTTGCGTTCCCGGCGCAAACGCAGCACTTCTACTGGCAGGCCCGTGCAGATTTCGTCGATGCGGATTTGCAAATCGCTCAGGTAATCGTCTGCGGTGATAACGACTTCCAGCCAGACTGGTGTGGCTGTGCTGCCCGCCACGGCGGCTTTGGCAATGGCACCGGGCAAATCCGCCAGCGTGCCGCGCACGCTAGCCAGGGGCTGAAAACAGGGAATGGCCAATGGCGTGATCTGCCGCAGGCCAGTGTCGTCGAGTTCTACCAGCAGCATTTGTTTGGCCTGATTGGCCTCGTCAAAACTCAGGGCGATGGGCGAGCCGCAATAGCGAATGTGCGGCTGACCGCAATCCTGCGGGCGATGAATATGGCCCAGCGCAATGTAATCGGCCGGAGGGAAGGCATCTGCCGGGTAAGCCTTCAGACTGCCGACGTAGATTTCCCGCACGGATTCGCTGGCGCTGGCGCCGACCACCGCCAGATGGCCCGTCGCCACAATGGGCAAATGACCTCCAAGCGTCTGGCGTTGGGCTTGAGCTAGTTCCCAGGTGTTCTGGTACAGCGCGTGAATGGCTTCTTGCAGATTCTGCTGTTTTTCATCCGCGCTCTGACCAGGCTGGCTTTGCAGCACTTCACGCGGGCGAATGTACGGAATGGCGCACAACAGCGCGCCGGGCTGCCCCTTGCGCTGATGCAGCAGGACGACTTGCTCAGACGGATCATCCGCCACACCCGGAATGACGGTAGTGCCCAGGCGGGCCAGCAAGGTTTTGCTTTCCGCCAGGGTGGCGACGGAATCATGATTGCCCGCCAGGATCACCAGATGCGCGCCCAGATCATGCAGACGCACAATCAGGCTGCTGTACAACTCACGGGCATAACTGGGCGGCGCGCCGGTATCGAAGATATCGCCAGCGATCAGCACCGCGTCAATCTGGTGCTCGGTCACCTGCGTCAGCAACCAGTTGATCAGGGCGTGATGCTCTGCCTGGCGCGTTTTGCCCATGAAATGCTGGCCAAGATGCCAGTCTGAGGTGTGCAGTATCCGCATGCGCGGCAAAGGCCTTGTGGGGAAAGGGGCGGGGTGGCGCTGATTTTACGTGGGGCAGCAAGGGCGTACCAGCGCGGCGTGGTATCCAGGCTGAGCGGGCTCAACCAATCACGCGGGTTGACCGGACACCAGCATGATGAAGTGGTGGTTGTGCCGGGTGCAGTGGCACAACCGCACCCTCATTTGTACTTGATCGCTACCCCGATCAGCTTGCGGCCGGTAATCGTATCTACACTGCGCCCCCACCACGGGCCGGAGACCCAGACGCCGGTAGGCTCGATCCGGTCCAGCACCACCACCACGGCATCTGCGCCCAGTTTTGCACCTTCAGAACGTACCCTGGCTTCGATCTCCTCGACCGGCGGGGCGGGTTCTGTCGATGCTTCGATATTGATTTCTCCCAGGCGATCGAACGGCCGGGTGGGTTCAGCGCGCAAGATCTGAACGCTATCCGGCGCAGTAGCGGCAGGGCGCGGCGCGCCAACGTACTGGGTACTGGTTCCGGTTACTGAGGCGCAGCCGGTCAGCGTGGCTAGCACGCCGGATAACAGCCCAATTGTTAGCAGGCGGGGAAAACGAGATGTTGTCGGGGTCATGACCCGTGTCCTCAAATCAAGGTGGCAAGACTGGCGTTACCGGATAGGCACACCAGCGGGTTTGCGCAGCGGAC
>JASLES010000322.1 GCA_030151005.1 Silvimonas sp. | reverse complement strand
CGGCCGATCTCGGTGATCACCGGCAAGAAGATGGAGAAAATCCATTGGGGCCCGAACTGGGAAGACGATCTGGGCGGCGAGTTCAGCCAGCGCAGCAAAGACATGCTGTTTGAGAACGTGCAAAAGGAGATGTACAGCACGTTTGAAAACACCTTCATGATGTACCTGCCACGCTTGTGCGAACACTGCCTGAACCCGGCCTGTGTGGCATCCTGCCCGTCCGGTTCAGTCTACAAGCGTGAAGACGATGGCATTGTGCTGGTCGATCAGGACAAATGCCGTGGCTGGCGCATGTGCGTGTCGGGTTGTCCGTACAAGAAGATTTACTACAACTGGCAGTCCGGCAAGGCCGAGAAATGCACGTTCTGCTTCCCGCGCATTGAAGGTGGTCAGCCAACCGTGTGTTCCGAGTCTTGCGTCGGCCGTATCCGCTATCTGGGCGTCATGCTGTACGACGCCGACCAGATCGAAAATGCCGCCTCGGTCGAGAACGAACAAGACCTGTACGCTGCGCAACTCAAAGTGTTCCTTGACCCGCATTCGGCGGAAGTTCAGGCCGAAGCGCTCAAGCAAGGCATTCCACAGTCGTGGCTGGATGCCGCCGTCAAATCGCCGGTCTACAAGATGGCGATGGAATGGAAGATTGCCTTCCCGCTGCACCCGGAATACCGCACCTTGCCGATGGTCTGGTATGTGCCGCCACTCTCGCCGATCCAGTCCGCCGCAGAGTCTGGCCTGCTGGGCAAGAACGGCATCCTGCCGGACGTGAGCGAGCTACGCATTCCGCTCAAGTATCTGGCCAATCTGTTGACCGCCGGCGATGAAAAACCGGTGCTGGATGCGCTGGAACGCATGCTGGCCATGCGCGCCTATATGCGTGACAAGTCGGTGCATCAGCTGGAAAACCTGGACGTGCTCAAACAGGTCGGGCTGACCAAAGCCCAGGTCGATGAAATGTACAAAGTAATGGCCATTGCCAATTACGAAGACCGCTTTGTTATCCCGTCCAGCCACAAAGAACAGGTGGAAGACAGCTTTAACGACAAGGCAGCCTGCGGCTTTACCTTTGGTAACGGCTGCTCGGGCGGCGTCTCGACCGAAGGTTTGTTTGGTCAGCGTAAACAGGGCAGCACCATCTTTGTGGACATGCCCAAATCCCGCAAAAACAAATCGGAGGTGCAGTCATGAATATGCGCATTCCGCACACTGTCCATTTTCAGGTGATGTCAGCGCTGCTGCAGTACCCGGAGCAAGACCTGCTCGACGCACTGCCGGAGCTTGATGGTCTGCTGGCACTGGCACCGGATGGCGTACGCGTCAAACTGGCGCCACTGTTTGCCCACTTGCGCGCGCACGCCCTGATCGCGGCGCAGGAAGTCTATGTCGATACGTTTGATCGGGGCCGCAAGTATTCCCTGCATCTGTTCGAACACATCCATGGCGAAAGCCGTGACCGTGGCCCGGCCATGGTTGATTTGATGGATGCCTACAAGCAGCACGGTTTTCAGGTGGAAGCCAGCGAGCTGCCGGATTTCCTGCCTTTGTTGCTGGAGTTCCTGGGCGGGGTTGAGCAAGAGGTGGCGCTGTCATTCCTGAATGAGGCCATCCACGTCATCGCGGTGATTGGCGAGCGTCTAGGCGAGAAAAACTCACCTTATGCCTGTGTTTTCAACACATTGGTGAGTCTTGCCACGGT
This sequence comes from Silvimonas sp., assembly GCA_030151005.1. Classification (GTDB taxonomy): domain Bacteria; phylum Pseudomonadota; class Gammaproteobacteria; order Burkholderiales; family Chitinibacteraceae; genus Silvimonas. The sequence continues at coordinate 15,530 of JASLES010000322.1, read as the reverse complement.
CGCTCCGTTGCCGTTAGTCCAGCCACCAGTACGGGATATGGACGAAGCCATGGAAATGTTTGGCCCAGGTGCAGACGGGATTGAGCCGCTGCTCAAGCCGGGCGCTACGCAAAATATCCAGTTTTACCCGCGCCAGCAGGCGCGGCCAGCCGCATAAGGGGAGGGCAGCAGCATGAATCAGTTTTTCTTTGGCATTTACCCCTATATCGGGCTCACGGTTTTCCTGTTTGGCAGTCTGGTGCGTTTCGAGCGTGAGCAATATAGCTGGCGCAGCGAGTCCACCCAGCTGATCCGCCGTGGGCAGTTGCGCTTGGGATCGTACCTGTTTCACATCGGCATTCTGATGGTGTTTCTGGGGCATCTGGGCGGTTTGCTCACCCCGATCTGGATCTGGGATGCGCTGGGCGTACCGCACAGCGTAAAACAACTGATCGCCATGGTGGCTGGCGGCGTGTTCGGCAGCATGGCGCTGGTGGGGCTGCTGGTCTTGTTGCATCGCCGGTTCAGTGATGAACGGCTGAAAGCGTTGACCCACTGGCGCGACAAACTGACCCTGGGGTGGATTCTGGTCACGCTGCTCTTGGGGCTCTCGACCATCGTTGTGTCCAAAGAACATCTTGATGGCCACATGATGACGCTGTTCATGGAGTGGGCACAGCGCATCCTCACCTTCCGTGGTGGTGCGGCCCAGTTGATTGCGGACGCGCCGTTGATCTTCAAACTGCACATGTTTATGGGCATGACGCTGTTTGTGATCTTCCCGTTCACCCGGCTGGTGCATATCTGGAGTGGTTTTGGTGCCGTCAGTTATGTGACCCGCGCGTGGCAAGTGGTGCGGCCACGCGGCTAAGAGGCCATGATCGCGGGGTGGGCCGCCACCCTGCGATCGACGTGCGTATTGCCACCGTGTAATCCCGTCATATCAATCGGCATGTAAAAGTCATAAAATAAAGACTTGTTTGCAGGAGACAGAATGAACGCGCCGCTGCGTCAGATCCAGACCCGTTCGCCCGTATTGACCGACCGTTTTGGCCGGACAGTCGATTACGTGCGGCTATCGGTCACAGATCGCTGCGATCTGCGTTGCTCTTACTGCATGCCCAAAGGGTTTCATGGCTTTGAAGAGCCGGAACACTGGCTCACCTTTGCCGAAATTGAACGGCTGATGGGCGCATTTGCCCGTTTGGGTGTCGGGCGTGTGCGCCTGACTGGCGGCGAACCGCTGTTGCGTCGCAACCTGCCGGAACTGGCCGCGCGTCTGAAAGCGTTGCCGGGGCTGTTTGACCTGTCCCTCTCCACCAATGCCACCCAACTGGCACGCCATGCTCGTGCCTTGCGTGCAGCGGGCGTGAACCGTCTTAATATCAGCCTGGATACGCTGGATGGCGCCTGTAACGCGCACATCACCGGCCGCGATACGTTTGAGGCGGTGATGCAGGGCATCCACGCCGCGCGTGATGAAGGTTTCGCCCCGATCAAGCTCAATATGGTGGCCATGAAGGGGGTGAACGATCACGAGATCGAACGCATGGCCGAGTTCGCCATGGCGCATGGATTCATCCTGCGTTTGATCGAAGCCATGCCCATGGGCCAGACCGGTCGCAATGCCCAATATCTGGATCTGGGCCCGGTGCGCGAGCAATTGGTACAGCGTTTTGGTCTTGAGCCGGAAGTCACCGAACTGGGTGGCGGCCCCGCCCGGTACTGGAAAACGCCAGATGGTGCCGGCCGGATCGGTTTTATCACGCCGATCTCCCAGCATTTTTGCGCCACCTGTAACCGCGTGCGGCTGGCGGTCGATGGCACGCTGTATATGTGCCTGGGGCAGGAAGAAAAGTTTGAATTCCGCCCCTTGCTGCGCGGTGGCGCCACAGACGCAGAACTGGAGGCCGCCATTCGCGAAGCCATTGAACTCAAACCAGAACGCCACGAGTTCCGCGAACAACCCGGCAAAATTGTGCGTTTCATGTCGCAGACTGGTGGTTGATGACTCGACGTGTCTTTGGTCTGGTAGGCAGTTCTGGCAGCGGCAAAACCACCTTGCTGGAAAAACTGATCGCCACGTTCGCTGCCCGCGATATGAGCGTGAATGCCATCAAGCATTCCCATCACGATATTGAACTGGAGCCGCCCGATAAGGACAGCGCCCGGTTTCGCGCGGCTGGCGCCGCAGAAGTCATGGTGGTTTCGCCATTTCGCTACGCCATCTTTCATGAATTGCGCGGCGAGGCCGAGCCGGACATTGCCACCCAGCTGGCCCGGCTGGCACCGGCACAACTGACGCTGATCGAAGGCTTTCGTCGCCATGCCTTCCCCAAACTGGAAGTCTGGCGTAGCGCAAATGGCAAGCCGCCGCGATTTGTCGATGATCCGTCCATCATCGCTTTCGTCAGTGACGATGCGTCGCCCGTGCCGCATGAACTGGCTTGCTTCGGACTGGAAGACGTCGCTGCAATTGCAGACTTCATCTTGCTGTCCGCGCCGGAAATTGACTAACACTGGCAGGGCCGCACTGTGAGAACAACCGTGCCGGACACAAAACCAGATCCCGTTTCGGAAAATTATCGCCTGCCGCCAAGCCGTCAGCTCTCCATGCGTGTGCTGGCGCTGCTGCTGGCCGCGCTCGCAGTCGGGCTGATGGCGATCGGCATCACCCTCTATCTATCCTGGCAGCTAGAAGGTGGCGGCGCGGCCATTAATGCCGCCGGCAGCCTGCGCATGCGCACTTACCGCATGGCGCTGACGCTGGAACACTATGCGGCCACCAAAGATCCGCAACTGGCCAACAAACTACGGGCGGAAGATGCGGATTTCCGGCAAACGCTGGCGTTGCTGCGCAATGGGGATGTACACCGGCCACTCTATTTGCCGGATTCGGTCAGTGTGCGCCAGCAATTTAGCAGCATCGAACAAGACTACGCCCGCCTTAGCCAGCGCTGGTTTGTGCCGGTAGAGGCGGGCCAGTCGCTCGCAGACTGGCAGGCTTTCCGGGCGGATACGGACCAGTTTGTAGATCGTATCAATCTGCTGGTGCTATCGATCGAGCAACTGAATACGCGCCGCACGTTGTGGCTGCGTTCTTCACAAATGTTCCTGGTCGGGCTGGCCATTGTCGGCGCGTTTACCCAGGTTTATCTGATGTTCCTGCTGATCTTCCGGCCACTGGGGCGCTTGCGTCATGGTATTGCACGCATGACGCGCAAAGACTTTACCGTGCGATTGCCAGTGCAATCGCGCGATGAGTTTGGCGAGGTACAGCGCAGTTTCAATCAGATGGCGGACCGGCTGGAAGAAGCCTACGGCTCCCTGGCGCAGCGGGTAGAAGAGAAAACAGCTGAACTTAACGCGCAAAATGGCGAACTCTCTTTGCTGTATGACGTCGTGGCTTTTGTGAATCGCCCGCAAACGTCGCAAAACCTGTGTCAGGGGGTGCTGGAGCGGCTGGTGACCTGGTTTGGGGCGGATGCCGGCAGCGTACGGGTGATTGATCCGTTAAATCAGTCTGCGTGGTTGATGACCAGTGTTGGCCTGCCGGTGTCCTTGCAAGAGGCGGAAATCTGCCGGCGGCATGACGGTTGCCACTGCGCCCCGGCGCGCAAGGGCGAAGTGGTGCTGGTACAGATGCGCCCGCACCCATTGCAACCGCAATCCATCTGCGCCGAAGCCGGCTTTCTGCAGGTCAGTGCCTTTCCGATCAGCGCCGGCGATAGCCATTTGGGCGTGATTACTTTGCACTTTGCCGATAAACGCGAGGTTTCTGAACGCGAGACCCAGTTGCTGACCACGTTGGGACAACATCTGGGCATTGCGCTGGATAACCTGCGCCTGGCAGCGCGCGACAAGGAACTGGCCGTCTCGGAAGAACGCAATCTGATGGCACAAGGCCTGCATGACAGCATTGCCCAGGGTTTGAGCTTTTTGAATCTGCAAGTGCAGATGCTGGATGACTCACTCAAACGTGCCGCCACCGCAGAAGCCCAGGACATCGTGCCACTGTTGCGGGCCGGGGTAACGGAAAGCTATGAAGATGTGCGAGAGCTATTGCTCAATTTCAGAACGCGTTTGCAAGAAGGCGATCTACCGGGCTCCATGCGCACGGTGATTGACAAGTTCCGCAAGCAGACTGGCATTACCACGGCGCTTACCCTCACTGGCGAGGGGCGCCCCTTGTTGGCAGACCAGCAGTTGCAATTGTTGTTCATCCTGCAAGAAGCGCTCTCCAATGTGCGCAAACATTCTCAGGCGACAGAGGTTGAGGTCACGCTACACAATGACACGCCGCTGCGACTGGTCATCCGGGACAATGGTCGTGGATTTGATGCCGCAGAAATGGCCCGCCGTGCTGAACGTCACGTCGGTTTGAATATCATGCGTGAGCGGGCCGAACGGCTGGGCGCGCAGCTGGACTTTATCAATGATCATGGTGTGAGCGTGGTGCTGACCATGCATCGCGCCAAAACAACCGTTGTAGAGGGAGAGGGCGCCAATGCCTGAGCCGGTTCGTGTATTGCTGGTGGATGATCACACCCTGTTTCGCAGTGGTATCCGGCTGTTGCTGGGCCGCCAGCCCGGCTTTGAAGTGGTCGGTGAGGCAGCAGACGGCGCGGAGGCCATCAAACTGGCGCACGCACTCAAACCGGACGTGGTGCTGCTGGATCTGAACATGCCCGGCCTGTCTGGCGTAGAAGCGCTTAGCCTGATGCTGCAAGACACACCGGCACTGGCAGTGCTGATGCTCACGGTGTCAGAAGACGCAGATGACCTGGCCACCGCATTACGTGCTGGTGCGCGCGGATATTTGTTGAAGAACATTGACGCTGATTATCTGATCAGCGCCATCCACCGCGCTTGTGCCGGCGAGGCGGTGGTGGCAGAGCCCATGACCGCCAAGCTGGTGCAACAGTTTCGCGTTGCCAGCGCCACCCCGGTGGCGCCGCGCGAAGAAGACAAACTCACCCCGCGTGAGCGGGAAATCCTGGGTTATCTGGCCTTGGGCGAGGCCAACAAGGTCATCGCCCGCCGGCTGGATCTGGCCGAAAGCACCGTCAAGATCCACGTGCAGAACATCCTCAAGAAACTGGGGTTGTCCAGCCGGGTACAAGCGGCCGTGTATGCGGTTGAGCACGGTCTGGGTGCCAGTGAAGGCAACCATCTGTCTTGATTCGGGTTCGATAGTGGTGCGATCGGGTTAACCTGGCCGGCCGGCCCGCGTATATTGCGCACGCTTTTTACAAAACAGAAACGAAACCGGAATCGAATTGCCCATGCCGCAAACCAATCCCTCCGCCGCCACCGGCGGCTTGTTCGAGCGCCTCTTCAAGCTGCGCGAACATGGCACTGACGTGCGCACCGAAGTCATTGCCGGTGCCACCACCTTCTTGACGATGGTGTACATCATCTTCGTTAACCCGCAGATTCTCTCTGCCGCGGGTATGGATATCCAGGCGGTCTTCGTGGTGACCTGCCTGATCGCCGCCATTGGCAGCATTGCCATGGGCCTGGTCGCCAATTTGCCCATCGCGCTGGCACCCGCCATGGGGTTGAACGCGTTCTTTGCCTTTGTGGTGGTGGGCGGACAACATCTGTCCTGGCAAGTGGGTATGGGGGCCATTTTCTGGGGCGCCATTGGTTTCTTTTTGCTGACCATTCTGCGGATACGCTACTGGTTGATTGCCAGCATTCCGTTTGCCTTGCGTGCCGGCATTGGTGCGGGTATTGGCCTGATGATTGCGCTGATGGGTCTGCACAATGCGGGGATTGTCGTCGCCAGCCCGGCGACCATGGTGACTGTCGGCAATCTGACCTCGCTGCCGTGCGTGCTGGGCACGCTGGGTTTCTTCATCATTGCCATTCTGGCCGCGCGCGGCATTCATGCGTCGGTGCTGATTGCCATTCTGGTGACCACCACGCTGGGTTTTCTGTTTGGTGACGTCAAATTTCATGGTGTGGCGTCATTGCCGCCGGATATCAGCAGCGTGTTCGGCCAACTGGCGATCAAGGACGCGTTCAGCCTTGGTATGGGCGCCGTCATTTTCTCGTTCATGCTGGTGAGCCTGTTTGATTCATCCGGCACGCTCATTGGTGTGGCGGGCAAGGCGGGCCTGGCTGACGAGCATGGCCGGTTTCCGCGCATGAAGCAGGCGCTGCTGGTCGATAGCACGGCTTCTGTGCTGGGCGCATTCATGGGGACGTCGGCCATTTCGACTTACATTGAAAGCTCGGCCGGGGTTTCCGTCGGCGGCCGCACCGGGCTGACCGCCATCGTGACCGGTTTGCTGTTTGTGCTGGCGATCTTTTTCTCCCCATTGGCGGCCATGGTGCCCGCCTACGCGGCGGCGGGCGCGCTGATTTTTGTGGGCGTGCTGATGACGGCGGAACTCAAGCGCATTAACTGGGACGATATGACCGAAAGCGTGCCAGCCTTTATCACCGCCGTGATGATGCCGTTTTGCTTCTCGATCACCGAAGGGATTGCTGGCGGGTTTATCGCCTATTGCGTGATGAAAGCCGGTACCGGGCGTTGGCGTGAGATTCGTTTGCCGGTCTTGGTGGTCGCCGTGCTGTTCCTGGTGAAGTTCATCATGGATGGCGGGCACTGACAGGCTACTGCGCACGCACATCCTGCCCGCTGGCAGCGTGCAGCTTGGGCATGCTCGCTACGCCCGCGGCAGGCAAAGAGGGCGGGGGTGGCCCGAAGTCTGTGATCAACTGGCCACAACAAAAAGGGCGGAAAATTCCGCCCTTTTTTTGCGCGCTTTATGGCAAGGAATCCGTCGGGTCGACCGCCTTGCCCTTGTAGCGCAATTCAAAATGCAGCATGACCCGATCGGCGCCGCTGTCGCCCATGGTGGCAATCTTCTGCCCTTGGCTCACCTGATCACCTTCCTGCACCAGCAACGCATCGTTGTGCGCATAGGCGGTCAGATAATCCTGGTTGTGCTTGATCACTAGCAACTTGCCATAGCCGCGAATCCCTTCGCCGGCGTAGACCACCTTGCCTGCCGCAGCGGCCAGAATCGGCGCGCCTTTGTCGCCACCAATATCAATACCGTTGTTGCGCGTACCGGCGCTTTTCAATTCCGGGCCTTTGGCTGGCCAGATCAACGCAATTTTGGGCGCGGCAGCGGGGGCTGGCGTCGGCGTTGCCGCAGGTCTGGCTGGCACAGGCTTGCTGGTGGCTGGCGTACTGGTGCCTGGGGGCTTAACCCGCAATACCTGACCTACATCAATAGAGGTCGTGTCCTTGAGGTTGTTCCAGCGCGCCAGGTTGTTCACGCTCTGGCCATTGTTGACCGCGATGCGATACAGGGTGTCGCCCTTTTGCACGCGGTAATAGCCGGCGGCGACGGGATCGCTTGGCGTGCTGCTACACGCTGCCAGCGTCAAGGCAAGTACGGTGGCGGCGGTCAAACGGCTCAGAGCATCAGTCAATGGGGGCACGGTACGGAAAATTTGTTGTGATTGCAGCAGATTGTAAAGGGTTGCGGGCGATAATCCCAAAGTATGCGTGTGGCAATTGTTGGCGCGGTAGATGCCGTCCCCAGGCCATACGACTTTTCCGGAGGCCCGCATGAAACACCCCGCCAATATCCGGCGTTTTCTGGCCAACTGGCGTGACGAAATGAACAGCGCCGCGCTCTATGACACCCTCGCAGCCGCAGAAGGGCAGGCCACCCGCAAAGAAATCTTCCAGCAACTGGCTGAAGCGGAGCGCAATCATGCCCGGGTCTGGCTGCAGCGGCTTGATGCCAATGGCGTGGGCGTGCCCCGATTCCGGCCGGATTTCAAAACGCGCTTGCTACAACAACTGATTGGTTGGTTCGGGCCCGGATTTGTGATTTCCAGCGTGGCAGCGGCCGAATATGCCGATCGCAACAAATATGCCGACCAGCCCGATGCCGCAGCGCTCTCCGGTGAAGAACGTGGTCACGCGGCGATTGTGCAGGCGGTCGCCAACAACACGATCGATGGCGCAGGGATAGCCGCTGCCGAGCCGTGGCATAACAGTGTGGCCAGCGGCAATGATCTGCGTGCAGCGGTGCTCGGCGCCAATGACGGACTAGTCAGCAATTTCTGTCTGATCATGGGCGTGGCGGGCGCGGGGGCCAGCGTGCATACAGTGCTGCTCAGCGGTGTGGCGGGGCTATTGGCCGGGGCGATGTCGATGGCCCTGGGCGAGTGGCTCTCTGTGACCAACGCGCGGGAACTGGCTCATTCCCAACTGGCGAAAGAAGCAGAAGAGCTGGAGCAGACGCCAGATGCCGAGCAACATGAACTGGCGCTGATCTACCGGGCCAAGGGGCTACCCAAGGCCGATGCCGAGCGCATTGCCAGCAATCTGATGAAAGACAAATCCAAAGCGCTTGATGCGCTGGCGCGGGAAGAGCTCGGGCTGGACCCCCGTGAAATGGGGGGGAATCCGTGGACGGCTGCCGGAACCTCGTTTGTGCTGTTTTCAATCGGCGCGTTACTGCCAGTTTTGCCTTTTTTGCTGTTGCATGGGGCTGGCGCCATGATTGGCAGCGTGCTCGTGAGCGCGATGGGCTTGTTGCTGGTGGGCGCCGTCACGTCGCTCTTTAACGGGCGTTCCGCCGGGTTCTCTGCCCTGCGCCAGTTGCTGACCGCGGGGGCCTGTGCGGTACTGACCTTTGGTCTGGGTCATGTATTCGGTACAGCGCTGGCTTGAACGCGAACCAACCGGTTACTTGAGCTTGTTCCAGGCCGCAATGGCTTCCTTGCGGTTGAGTTGTGGTGTGCTGATCATGCTGCAATTGCCATTGCGACCATATTTGCTGCATTCCAGCCAGACCCGGTTTGCACCGGCCTTGCGGATTTCAGCGTGGGCGCCACAGCGCGGGCAGGGGTTGATTTCAGGGGTATTCCGGACATGGAAATTCGCTTTGTTCAGTGACGTGATGGAATAAGGCTGTCTGCGCCGATGTTCCGGGTTTACGGTTTCAGCCAGATCAGTGCGGCCATGCGGCCGGTTTGTTTTTCGCGGCGGTAGGAAAAGAAGTTGCGACTATCGCTGACGGTGCATAAACCCCCGCCATGAATGCTGCCAATCCCGGCCGCAGCCAGGCGCTGGCCGGCCAGTGCATAGATATCCGCCAGCCATTTGCCCTCATTAGCGCCGGGCTTGAACGCGCTGGCTGCGCTGGGATCATGCGCCATGAAGGCGTCACGCACCTCCGTGCCCACCTCAAACTGCTGCGGGCCAATGGCCGGGCCCAGCCAGGCCATGATGTCTTCGGGCGGGCGCCGCATACTCTCCAGCGTTGCCTCCAGCACACCATTACACAGGCCGCGCCAGCCCGCGTGAGCCGCAGCCACCACAGTGCCGGCACGATCACAAAACAAGACCGGCAGGCAGTCTGCAGTCATGATGACGCAGACTTCACCTGTTTGTGTGGTGTAGCTGGCATCGGCATCACAACCGCCCATCGTGGCGACTTGTATGCCGTGTACCTGATTGAGCCATTTGGGTTCAGACGGCAAATGCTGACGCAAAATGGCGCGGTTTTGCGCCACGGCAGCCGGGTCGTCACCGACATGCACGCCCAGGTTGAAGCCGTGATACGGGGCCTGGCTGACCCCGCCTGCCCGCGTGGTCATGACCGCCATGACATTGTCTGGCGCAGGCCAGTCCGGCATCAAAAAGCTTGGGGTGGTGCTAGTCGCGGACATAGATGACTTCCATATCGTGATCGTCTTCGCCCCAGTCTTCTTCTTCATCCCAGCTTTCATCCAGCCCGGCCTGGGCGCGCATGACGTTGAGCAAGGATTCCAGATCAATCGGGATGGGCGAGCGCCAGCTCATGACCTTGCCGGTAACCGGGTGGGTGAGCGAGAGCTTGCGTGCGTGCAGCGCCTGCCGGGCAAAGTCTTCCAGCGCCAGCATAATCTCTGGTTCCAGCCGCTTGGCCCGACCGCTGTAGACCGGGTCTGCCGCCAGCGGATGACCCAGGTGCGCCATATGCACGCGGATCTGATGCGTGCGGCCGGTTTCCAGCCGACATTCAATCAAGGTAAAGCCATTAAATTTTTCAAGGACCCGATAATGGGTGACGGCGTGCTTGCCCGTGCCCACCACCGCCATGCGGATTCGCTCTTTGGGATGACGGCCAATCGGCGCATCTACTTTGCCATCCCGCTTGACCTCGCCCTGGGCAATCGCCAGATAATGGCGCTTTACGGTATGGGCCTGCAGTTGTTTGACCAGGTGGTTTTGCGCGGCCAGTGTGCGTGCCACCACCATCAGACCACTGGTGTCCTTGTCCAGACGGTGTACGATGCCGGCGCGGGGCACGCTTTTGAGTTCAGGGTAGTGATGCAACAAGCCATTGAGCAAGGTGCCCGACCAGTTGCCGCTGCCTGGGTGAACCACCAGCCCGGCCGGTTTGTCGATGACGAGAATTGCGTCATCTTCGTAAATGACATCAAGCTCGATGTTTTCTGGCTGGAAGGCAACTTCTTCCGGATCGGGCTGGATATCCACGCGCAGGGACTCACCGCCCCACAGTTTGGTCTTGGGGGTGGCAGGCTGGCCGTCCACGGTGACAAGGCCATCCTTCACCCATCCGGCCAGCCGGTTGCGTGAGTAATCAGGTAACAATTGCGCCAGCGCGGCGTCCAGCCGAGACCCCGCACATTCCTGGGGTACGGTAAGGACACGCGGCTGCGCGAAATCGCTATAATCGTCGGGTTCTAATTCAGGATTCATCATGAACAAGATTTTACCGCGAATCGCCGCATTCGCAGTGGCTGCTTTGTTGTTGGCCGGTTGTGCCGCAACGCCGGAACAGGACGAGACCAAAGGCTGGTCGGCGGAAAAGATTTATAACGAAGGCAAGTCCGAGCAAACGGCCCATAACTGGGATCACTCCACCAAGTTGTTTGAAGCACTCGAAGCGCGCTATCCATATGGCCGTTTTGCGCAGCAAGCCTTGCTGGAAATGGCCTACAACCAGTACAAAAACCTGGATAGCCAACCTGCGCTGGCGTCGCTGGACCGCTTCATGAAGCAGTATCCGGCCCACCCGAGCATGGATTACGCGCTTTATCTGAAAGGGCTGGTGAACTTTAACGATACGCAAGGTTTCCTCTCGGCGCTGGCCAAACAGGATATGGCTGAGCGGGATCCGAAGTCTGCACGCGACTCGTTCGATGCATTCAAGGAACTGGTTGACCGTTTCCCGGACAGCAAGTACGCAGAAGATGCCCGCACCCGGATGGCCTACCTGGTGGGCGCGCTGGCTAACCACGAATTGTATGTCGCCAAATACTACTACCGCCGTGGCGCGTATCTGGCTGCAGCCAATCGCGGCAAGGGCCTGCTGGAGAACTTTGGCAACACCAAGCAGGTGGAGCCGGCCTTGGGCATCATGGTGCGCTCTTACGACAAGCTGGGGCTGACTGAACTGCGTGACGACGCCAAGCGCGTGTTGCTCAAGAACTATCCGAACACGGTGGTTCTGGAAGACAGCTACTGGGCGACCGGTTCCTGGTGGAAGCTCTGGTAACAAAATCTTAAAAAAATGCGCGTTGGGGGTTTACAAGTACCAGATCGTCACCTACAATGCGCATCTCTTTCGGGGCTATAGCTCAGCTGGGAGAGCGCTTGCATGGCATGCAAGAGGTCAGCGGTTCGATCCCGCTTAGCTCCACCAAAACAAATGCGGCTGCTTGAGAATGCAGTAACTCTTGAGCAGCCGCATAAATGTTTAGACGTCCCCATCGTCTAGAGGCCTAGGACACCGCCCTTTCACGGCGATAACCGGGGTTCGAATCCCCGTGGGGACGCCACTACACCAGTGGTGTGCAGTAGCAGTAAGTAGTAGAAGTAAAACAGTGGTATCAGTTGTGAAGTTTATGTGCGCCCGTAGCTCAGTTGGATAGAGTATCTGGCTACGAACCAGAGGGTCGGGCGTTCGAATCGCTCCGGGCGCACCATTTCTTCCAGGCTGTATCCTGCAATACCCAGATTCCTTGTCCCCATCGTCTAGAGGCCTAGGACACCGCCCTTTCACGGCGATAACCGGGGTTCGAATCCCCGTGGGGACGCCAGCATTCTTGGGGCTATAGCTCAGCTGGGAGAGCGCTTGCATGGCATGCAAGAGGTCAGCGGTTCGATCCCGCTTAGCTCCACCAAATGTAAACGGCCATCCGGTTTCGGATGGCCGTTTTCATTTGCACTCCTGATTAGCACGATCCTCTGCCTTTTTTCTCCGCGCCCCCGCGGCTTTCTATCCCGATTGTCATTTTGTATCTGCCTTGCCTGTGCCGTGCCCGGCACGCGTTTTGGCTTGTGCCAATGCGCTTTTTCTGCGCAACCAGGTGACCCTTCGGGCCTGGTCCGATTTACTTGGTCTTCCTCTGCATTGCCGTACCAGTTTGCCTGGATTGCTTTCTTCAGGCTTAGAAAAAACTTAGAGAAACGCGCGCCCAGGCTGTTGGGTTGACGCAAAAAAATATATTTTTATTTACTGACGTAACGGCATGTAGCGTCACACCGTTTTCATCTTTGACTCCCACGATGGCGAGGTTTTTTCGGGACTGGCTATGCAGGTTCACTACCAACATAGCCAGTCAATAGAACATACCCATCCGGGAGATAGATGTGGCAAACCTTCAGTACGTCGGCTTTACGACAACGCTGACCACTATTGCAGCAGCCTGTATGTTGGCCGGTTGCGGTGGCAGCGATTCTGGCACCTCAACGTCGGCCCCAAGCGTCAAGATCAGTGGTGTCGTCAACAGCACGGCGTATACGCCGGGCAGCACAGCCAACCCGACCCTGACCGCCGGTTATATCAAGGGTGCAACCGTTTGCGTTGACAGCAACAACGACGGTATTTGCGAAGCGAGCGAAAACCCGGTCACCACCGATGCCAATGGCAAGTTCTCGCTGTCTGTATCGGCACTGGGCCCGATCATTGCCGACATCAGCACCAGCGCCACCAACACCGCCAACGGCGCGGCCGTCACGGCACATGAGATTCTGCGCGCTTCCCTGGCTCAGGTGACTGAACAGCAGGCTGCCGGTCTGGTTGTGGTCAGCCCCATGTCCAGCGAAGTACAACGCATGGTGGAAGACAACAACACCAGCTATCAGACTGAAAAAGCCAATCTGGCCACCCGCGTTGGCGTAACCGCGGCGCAGGTCCTGGGTGATCTGACCACGTTGACGGGCACTGCCCAGACGCTGGCGCTGACCGAAGCCAATGCGCTGAACAACCGTTACGTCTACGCCACCAAGAAGTTCGATAACAAGGAACTGTATCCGGATGCGCTGGCCGTGCCGGGTGGTGATCCGGAACTGGCCAGCCTGGCCGTCAGTTCGGCCACCAATACCGTGACAACGGATAACCGTCAGCCGATTACCTTCCTGCAAGCGCAGCAAGCGGCGTTCAATGTGGAAGGCATTCCGCGTTACGACAGCGTGTTTATCGTGATGCTGGAAAACAAAGCCACCTCGACCATCCTGGGTTCCCAATACGCGCCCAAGATCAATGGTTACCTGCAGGCCGGCAATCAATTCACCAGCTATTACGCCACTGGCAACCCCAGCGAGCCGAACTACACGGCCCTGGGCGGTGCAGATGACTGGGGTATCACTGATGACAGCCAATGGAACTGCGATGCAACCGGTGCCAATGCCGTGCAGGATCTGCCGGTGCCGGACAACACCCAGCCTGGTCTGGCCAACTCGCCGTTTACCACAACGTGTACTCAGGCTTCGGGCATCAACCACAACATCGTAGGGCGCCCCAACCTCTTTAACGCGTTGACCAGCAAGGGTCTGCGCTGGCGTACCTACAGCGAATCGATGAACCCCGGTCAGGATTTCCGTACTGACGGGATCGCCGATAGCGCTGTGACTGCAACCGACCACGTGTATGCACCGGGTACGCTGGCTGGCAACACCACGGCCATTGGTAACGCAGCGCTGACGCTGCCGATGCCGGCTGGCTTGTACAAGACCAAGCACCATCCGGGTATGGCTTACCAGAACGTGCGTAGCGCGCCGGAATGGAAGTTCAGCAACCGTACTCTGGGCGGCGGTCAGTGGGATGCCGCGTTGACTTCGGGCACCAAGTACGCGGTGCCGGCTGGCTATAACGTCGATCAGTTCGGTTCTGACTTGCAAAGCGGTGATGTGGGCCAGATCAACTTCCTGATGCCTGACCAGTGCGATGACATGCATAGCATTGGTGTCACCGGCACGGTATCAGGTGGCGGCTCTGGTACGGCGAGCGATTGCTCGGGCAACAACATCATTGTCCGTGGCGATAACTATGTCGATTACATCGTGAAGAAGATCCAGGCGTCCCCGCTGTGGGCCAACAAGCAAAAGCGCATTGCCATTGTGCTGATGTTTGACGAAGGCACCGCTGTTTCGGGTCACAACTCCTGCTGCGGCTGGGTACCGGGTTCTCAAGGTGCCGCTGCCTCGAGCTCGACTGCCCCGCTGACCAAGGGCGCCAATGGCCAGTACGCGCAAGATACGTCGATCCACAACTACAACTTCGGCAACCATGGTCATGGCGAATCCATCTTCGTTGTGCTGACCAACCAGGCTAGCGCGCCGACCAAGGTGGCCGATAGCGATGCCTACAGCCACTTCTCGTTTGTGCGCACGCTGCAAGACATGTTCCAGCTGGCTGATCCGATGGATGACTCGTCGTACATGAACCGCTCCAAGTACACGGAGAAGTTCATTGCGCAGAACGTCCTGAACCTGCCGGAATACAACCACAGTGCCGATACTCACTTCGACGCGGTTCGCCCGATGAACCATGCCTACGTGATCCCGGCGGGCTACCTGGAGCTGCAATCGAGCGACGTGACAACGCCCGCGCAGGTCGGTCCGGATGCAACGCAGAAGGGTGTCTGGGCAGTGAAGTAAGCCGTTCAGAAAAAGAAAAAGAGGCGGCCCTGATACAGGGCCGCCAAAGAGAGGGCAGGGGCCTGCGCCCCTGCCGTTTCTGTAGCCGTACGGAAGCCACGCTTCTGTGAGGGAGACTTGTCAAAATGCCGAATTTGTTCCGGATTGCCCTTTGTTTGTTGCCATTGGCCCTGGCCGCCTGCGGTGGCGGCAGCAGTGATAGCACTACCAACACGAGCGCGCCAGCAACGACACCCGCGCCAACCGCGACCACTGCCTCTGCGCCGCTGAGTCTTGCCGCGCAAGTGGGCGACAAACTGTTCTTCGATGCCACGTTGTCTGGCTCGGGCAAGATGTCCTGCGCCACGTGTCACGACCCCAATTACGCTTATGCAGCGCCAAACAATCTGGCGGTGCAACTGGGTGGTACCGATATGCTGCAGCCAGGCACCCGTGCTGTGCCTTCGCTGCGCTACAAGGAATTCACCCCGCCGTACGCCGATTTGCTGGATAACCCGGACGGCGTGAGTGTGCCGGGCCCGGGCGGCGGCTTCACGTGGGATGGCCGCTCCCCGACGCTGGCTGACCAGACCAGCATTCCGCTGTTGTCGGCCAATGAAATGGCCAATGCCTCGCCGGCTGA
>JASLES010000310.1 GCA_030151005.1 Silvimonas sp. | reverse complement strand
TCTGCGGCCGGTGGCCGGGTTCACCATCAACGGCAATTTGTCGGTGTACGTGGACTTGAGCTTGGACAGGCTGCGGTGTTCCAGCAACACCTTGGGCAGCGGGAAATCCTTGGCCAGTTCTTGCAGCACATCTTCGTCGGTTGACGGGGCGCCTTTGGGCGTTTTCTTGATGACCGGCAACTTCAGTTGTTCAAAGAAAATCTCGCCAATCTGTTTGGGGCTGCCCAGATTGAATGGCTGGCCGGCCAGTTTGTAGGCTTCCTGTTCCAGCTCCAGCAGTCTCAGGCCGATCTCATGACTTTGTTTATTGAGCTTTGGGCCGTCCAGCAAGATGCCGTTGCGCTCCATCTTGAACAAGACTTCCCGCACCGGCAGTTCGATGGTTTTGTAGAGTTTGTCCAGCGAGGGCACTTGCGCCAGCCGCTCATGCAACGCGTGGGCAAGACGCAGCGTGATATCCGCGTCTTCAGCAGCGTAGGCCGTAGCGGCTTCTACACCTACTTCGTCAAAGCCGATCTGTTTGGCGCCCTTGCCGCACACATCTTCATATTTGATGGTGGTCTCGCCCAGTTCACGCTCGGCCTGGTCGTCCATATTGTGGCGTTCGTGGCTGGCCAGCACGTAAGACATCAACAGTGTGTCGTCACTGATGCCGCGCAGGGTAATGCCGTGATTGGTAAAGACGTGCTGATCGTATTTGAGGTTTTGCCCCAGCTTTTTGTGGGTGTCCGATTCCAGCCAGGGCTTGAGCAACGCCAGCGTTTCGTCAAACGCCAGTTGCACCGGCGTATCTGGCCCACGATGCGCCAGTGGCAGATAGGCCGCTTCACCCGGTTTGACCGAGAACGACATCCCGACAATGCGAGCCTGCATGGGATCAAGGCTGGTGGTTTCGGTATCGACCGCCGCCACGTCTGCCGCCTTGAGTTTTTCAATCCAGGCGGTGAGTTGTTCCGGGGTCTGGATGGCCTCGTAATGGCGTTCCACTTTGCCAGCGGGTTTGTCGCTCACAACCGCCGGGTCTACTTCGCCGACCACGCCAGAGGCCAGCTTTTCTTCGGCTTCACGCAGCCAGGTGCGGAAATTGTAGCGACGGAACAACGCTTCCAGCTCAACCCAGTTGGCCGCACGCGGAGAGAGGTCAGGCAGGGCGCCGGGTAGCTCCTTGCTCAGGTCTACGTCGCATTTGATGGTGACCAGCGCCTTGGCGGTCGGCAACCAGCCCAGCGCATTGCGCAGGTTCTCGCCCACCACGCCGCCAATTTTGTCGGCATTGGCGACAATGTTATCCAGACTGTCGTACTCCGCGAGCCACTTGGCCGCGGTTTTGGGCCCGACCTTGGGCACGCCGGGCACGTTGTCAACCGTGTCCCCAATCAGACTGAGGTAATCGACGATCTGGTCCGGCCGCACATTGAACTTGGCGAACACGCCTTCGATATCCAGCACTTCTTCAGTCATGGAGTTTTCGATGCGCACGCAATCGTTGACCAGTTGCGCCATATCTTTGTCGCCGGTGGACATGATGGTCTCGATACCGTGTTCGCAGGCCATGGTGGCCAGCGTGCCGATCACATCGTCAGCTTCAACCCCTTCAATGCACAGAATGGGCACGCCAAACGCCCTGACCGCCGCGTGGATGGGTTCGATCTGCACGCGCAATTCATCCGGCATGGGTGGGCGGTTGGCTTTGTATTCGGTGTAGATATCGTCACGGAACGTTTTGCCCTTGGCATCAAACACACAGGCGATGTAGTCCGCCGGCGTGGTCTGCCGCAGCTTGCGCAACATGTTCACAAAGCCATACAGCGCATTGGTGGGCGTGCCATCCGGCGCGGACAGTTCACGGATGGCGTGAAACGCGCGGTAAAGGTAAGACGAACCATCAATGAGCAAAAGCTTAGGCATCAGGGGAAACCCTCTATACTGGAAAAAGGCGGCGGCGCGCGGCACGGGCGCTTATCAAAACTGGAACAGGAAATCACCATGAGTCTGAAAGACAAGGTGCCCACACTGGTCGATACCGCCGCACAGGCGGACATTCATGCCTGGCGCGCGCGCGAATCATGGCGCGTGTTCGAGATCATGGCAGAGTTTGTCGAAGCCGCAGAACGACTGCAACCGATTCAGCCTGCTGTCTCTATCTTTGGCTCTGCGCGCACGCCGCAGGAGCATCCGTATTATAAGCTCACCGAACAGGTCGCCCGGCTTTTGTCTGATGCCGGTTTTTCGGTGATCTCTGGCGGCGGGCCGGGCATTATGGAGGCTGCCAACAAAGGTGCGTTTTTTGGCAAGAGCCCGTCGGTAGGGCTCAATATCCAGCTGCCCCATGAGCAAAGTGGTAATCCCTACCAGGACGTCAGCCAGAGTTTCCGCCACTTTTTTGCGCGCAAGGTCATGTTCGTCAAGCATGCCACGGCTTACGTGGTGATGCCCGGCGGCTTTGGCACGCTGGACGAACTCACCGAAGCACTCACACTCATTCAGACTGGCAAGTCACGGCGCATTCCCATCATTCTGGTGGGCAGCGCATTCTGGGGCGGCATGGTGGACTGGTTCCGCAATGTGCTGGTCACGGAAAAAATGATCGGCCCGGCCGATATGGATCTCGTGCAACTGATTGATGATCCGCAAGAGATCGTCAACGCCATCTTCAAGTATTACGAAACGCGCGGCTTTGAAATGTCGCCGGCTGAACGCGAAATGCAGTTCAGTTTGTAACCAGGATGAACCCGCTGTGCCAGGCGGGCGTCCAAGCATAAAACACAAGCTAAACCTATAAAGGAGACCTGCTCATGCGTATCACCTCTTTCCTGGCCTGTCTGGCCCTCGTGGCTGGCATGGCCCACGCCGCTACAGACACCGGCAAGAAGGAACCGGACGGCCCGCCGCCCCCGCCCATCCCGTCGACCGACAGCCCGGCGGCCCCAGAGCCAGAAGTCACCGTGGTGCAAAAGCAGGATGCCACGGTCACCGAATACCGCATGAAGGGCAAGCTGTACATGATGCGTGTGGTGCCCAAAGTGGGTAAGCCGTATTACCTTGTCGACAAGGAAGGCAACGGTCGTTTTAACGAAATGGCAGACCTTGGCGGCGACAATCTGGCCCCACCACGTTGGGTACTGCTTGAATTCTAGCCATTAAGATTGGATTCCGATTGAATTCCGGCCGCGCCTTTGAAACAATGCCCGGCGTTGGCCGGCTCCGGCGTACTCGTTGATAAACCATGTCTGTTTTCACTACTGTTACGCCGGATGATCTGGCGCCCTTTCTGAAGCG
>JASLES010000246.1 GCA_030151005.1 Silvimonas sp. | reverse complement strand
AGCGCACGGGTCACGTCCAGGTCGAGCGAGAGCGTGGCCAGCAAGGTGCGGGCGTTCTGGTGCAGCGTGGCCCAGTCGATGCGGCCGGCCTTGCGCGGAAAGCGGCCAATATAGATGTTCTCTGCCACAGAAAGATTGGGGCAGAGGTTCACTTCCTGGTACACGGTGCGGATACCGGCGGCTTCAGCGGCCTCGGGAGAGTCCAGTTTGACGGTCTGGCCGGCAAACATAATCTGGCCGGCGTCGGCGGGGTGTACCCCGGTGAGCACCTTGATCAGCGTGGATTTACCCGCGCCGTTCTGGCCCATCAGGGTATGGATTTCGCCAGGAAACAGGCGAAACTCCACCTGTTTGAGCGCATGCACACCGGGGAACCGTTTCTCGATGCCCGTCATGTGCAAGATGGCCTCACCAGTATGCTGGTGCGGCAAGTCGGAGGCGGCAGCATTCATCGTGCAGTCCTTGTGGCACAAATCTGAAGGGATAACGGATGTCGGGGACGGCTTTCACCGTCCCCGGACAATCAGCGTTGTGCGAACTACGCGATCAGTACTTGCGCGACGGGAAGGCTGCCGCAGCGGTTTCCATCGGGAACACGGTTTCTTTGGTCACGATGCGCTTGGGCACCGATTTGCCGGCAGCCACCAGCTTGGCGGTTTCCATCAGTTGCGGGCCCAGCAGCGGGCTGCATTCGACGGACACGTTCATCTTGCCGGCCATCATGGCCTGGAAGCCGCCCTTGGTGGCGTCAAACGACACAATGATGATGTCCTTGCCCGGCTTCAGGCCTGCTTCTTCAATGGCCTGGATTGCACCGATGGCCATATCGTCATTGTGCGAATACACCACCTGGATTTGCTTGCCATAAGATTTGAGCATGGCTTCCATCACCTGCTTGCCACCGGCACGGGTGAAGTCGCCGCTCTGGCTGGCAATGATCTTGAAGCGGTCATCGCTCTTGATCACTTCGATCAGACCATTGTGACGATCGATGGCCGGTGCAGAACCCACAGTGCCTTGCAGTTCGGCGATGTTGATCGGGCCTTGCGCACCCTTGTAATGGTCTTCCAGCCAGCGACCACCGCGACGGCCTTCTTCCAGGAAGTCCGAGCCAATAAATGCGGTGTACAGCGAGTCATCCGACACCTTGATGGCGCGGTCGGTCAAAATGACCGGAATCTTGGCCGCTTTGGCTTCACGCAAGACTGGCTCCCAGCCTGACTCCACCACCGGCGAGAACGCAATCACGTCCACTTTCTGCGCAATATAAGACCGGATGGCCTTGATCTGGTTTTCCTGCTTTTGCTGCGCGTCCGAGAACTTCAGATCCACACCAGCTTCTTTGGCGCTGCTCTTGATCGACTCGGTATTGGCGGTACGCCATTCACTTTCTGCACCCACTTGCGCGAAACCCAACACCAGCTTGTCTGCAGCATGCGAGAACGTGCTACAGAGCATGACGCCAGCCGCCACCATCAAAGTGGCCAAAACACGCGTGCCCGACTTATTCATCATCAACTCCTTCATTTTCAGTGGTTTATTTACCGGCACTTTTTTGGGGCGTGACGTTACGCGCCTGGTGTGGCCGGATCAGCCTTTCACGGTGGAAAAGCTTGGGCAATCGTGCGCCAGGGCAATCCTTATGCGAATGTAATTTTCTGCTGAATCAATGCACAAAACAGGACAACTGCGCACCGGGATAGCGCACACCAGATCGCCACAACGCCCGAGAACGCTAGCGTTGGCTGATTGCACTGCAACAAGGAGATGGACGAAACCGCCAGATGGAGGGGGACAAAACGGTTATGAGGTGAGGAGGGAGGGTGCATGCGCTCCGCCAGCTGCACAGATAAAAAAACCCGGCCAGAGCCGGGTTTTTTGTGCAGCCACCAAGGAGGTGCCCGCGTTTTACTGATACCGATTAACGATGCCGACCATGCGTGCGGCGCGGCTGGTCAAACCAGGCGGACACGGGGGTGTTCTCGTTAGAAGTCGGCTGGGCATCACCGCGCATGATGGCTTCGCGGTTGCTCTTGTCGCTCTTCTGGCCCTGGCTGCTGCTGCGGTTGGCATTGTTGCCGCTACCGCCGCTGCGGTTGCTATCGCTACGCTGACCGCCACCGTTGCCACGACCCTGGCCTTGCTGTTGACGGTCGTTACGACGGCCTTGTTGCTGGCCGTTGCTGCGATCGCCATCACCGCGTGGCTGACCACCACGGCCCTGGCCTTGACCCTGGCGGCGCGGTTGGCCCGCGCCTTCAGTCCGCTGACCTTCCGGGCGTTCAGCACGCTGGCCATTCTGGCCACCATTCTGACCGCCGTTCTGACCTTCCTGACGCGGCTTGCGGTTGTTGCGCGGGTTCTGACGGCGGCGATTGTCGCCACCTTCGCGCGGAGCCGCTGCCTCGGCACGACCTTCGCTGGCGCCTTCGCCGGCTTCGGCGGGAGCGCGTTGCGGACGGTCACGGCGCGGTTGCTGATTGCGACCACCACGGCCTTGCTGCTGTTGTTGACGACCACGGCGACCAGACTCAATCGGCTCTGGCTTGGCGTTGGGATCAGGTTCGAAACCGGCAATGATCTCGCGCGGCAGGGCGCGTTTGATCAGTTTTTCGATATCGGACAACAGACGCATTTCATCGACGCACACCAGAGAAAGCGCCTCACCTTCGGCGCCAGCGCGGCCGGTACGGCCAATGCGGTGTACGTAATCTTCGGCCACCATCGGCAGCTCAAAGTTGATGACGTGCGGCAGTTCTTCAATGTCGATCCCGCGTGCAGCGATGTCAGTCGCCACCAGCACTTGCAGGGTGCCCGACTTGAACTCGGACAGCGCGCGGGTGCGGGCAGACTGGCTCTTGTTACCGTGAATGGCCAGCGCAGGAATTTCTTCCTTGCTCAACTGCTCGGCCAGACGGTTGGCACCGTGCTTGGTACGGGTAAACACCAGCACCTGGAACCACTTGTGTTCCTTGATCAGGTGCGCCAGCAAATGCCGTTTGTTCTCGCGATCCACCAGTACAATTTTCTGGGTGATGGCTTCAACCGTGGCGTTACGGCGTGCCACTTCGATCAGCACAGGGCTGTTCAAAAGGCCATCGGCCAGTTGCTTGATCTCGTCAGAGTACGTGGCAGAGAACAGCAGGTTCTGGCGTTGTGCCGGCAACAGGGCCAGCACTTTCTTGATGTCGTGGATAAAGCCCATGTCCAGCATGCGGTCGGCTTCATCCAGTACCAGAATCTCAATCTTTGACAGATCAATCGTGCCTTGCGAGGCATGGTCCAGCAGACGGCCCGGTGTCGACACCAGGATATCCACGCGGCCCTTGAGTGCCTTGATCTGCGGGTTGATGCTCACGCCGCCAAACATGGCCAGCGATTTTTGCCCGGCATACTTGCCGTATTCCTGGACACTTTCTTCAACCTGGGCGGCCAGTTCACGGGTCGGGGTCAGTACCAGGGCGCGGATCGGTGCGTGTTCACCGCGCTTGACCTTGATCGGGCTGGCCAAGAGTTTTTGCAGGATCGGCAGCGTAAAGCCTGCCGTTTTACCCGTACCAGTCTGGGCGCCGGCCATAACGTCCTGGCCTGCCAGAATGGCGGGGATTGCCTGAGTCTGAATCGGGGTCGGGTCCGTATAACCGAGTTCGGTAACGGCACGCACAAGTTCGTCCGCAAGTCCTAAAGCGGAAAAAGTCATTAATTAACTCCAGAGCGTGTATCGGCCATTGCAGCGAAAGCTGCTCCAGTCCGGTGGCGGATACAGGAATGTCGTGTGTGGGAACAGCGAAGACTGGATGCGCTCTGCGTAGTTCCGCGGGTTCCTGGAGCGGTTGCCGGTCAGGCGAGTGTCACTCGGCAGGGCGGATGTGCGAAGGCACAGGCTGTGGCTGCAAGGCCGGACAGCAAACTACGCGAAAGCACATTATACGCAAGCGCCGCCGCGAGTCGAGCCCTTTAACAAGGCAACTTGCGACGGCGCAGAAATCACCAGCAGATTACTGGCGTGGGCGGGTGGCGATGGTGCACTGGTAAACGCCGCCAAAGAAGGTGCGGCGCGTCCAGCAGAAGTCCCCGCTGTGGCGGGCGTATTCAGGAATACTCTTTTGCCAGAGCGCGTGGGCAAAGGGTTCCAGCCAGGCATTCACAAGGCGCAGCAGCCAGCCGATGGGTTGCCACGGGTGCGGACGGTGGTAGTCCACGAACACGGCTTTTCCGCCCGGCGGTACGCGTGACAGCATGTGATCGACGATGGCCTGTTTTTTGGATTCCGGTACCTCATGCAGTAGAAAAAAGCTGCAGATCACGTCGTAACTGGTGTGACTGGTAAAACTGGCCGCATCTGCCCGGAATACGCTGGCCCATGGCAGACCAGAGAGTTTGGCATTGCCATGCCGTACTTGGGCGGGGGTGATGTCAGAAAGGTGAAACACGCCGGTTGGCCCGACTTTTTGTGCCGCTCGCTGGACCAGATCGCCATACACATGGGCCACCTGCCAGACGTTGTCGCCCGGTTTGATCTCATCAAGGTAAGCGCGCATTAGCCGTTGATCGTTACCAAACAGCAAGGTCTTGACCACCCAGTTGTGATCCAGCCGCTTGACCTGGCGCGGGTTGACATAGGCCCAGTCGTAAACGGTGATCAGGTATTCGGGCACGCCATCGTAATCAGGGTCATCAAGTGGCAGGGTTGTGGTTTCTGGCGGCATGTCACATTCCTGAATTATCAAAGAATCAAAAATGTACTGTTCCGCTGACAGCGGACCTTTGCGTTGGCGCAAGTTGCTTCTGGCATAAATACGGGCTTGTGCAATATCTACATCTGACCGGCGCATCGTCACCGATGGTTTTGCCGCGTTTGCGGCAGTGCGGAAAAAACTTGACTAGACCGATTGGTCTATTGGTAGACTGCCCAAACTCTCTTACCTTCAATATCTGACCGGAGAACGCTATGAGCCATCTGTTTGCCCCGTTCCAGCTACGCGGTATCAACCTGCCCAATCGCATTGTGGTGTCGCCCATGTGCGAATACTCCGCCACGGATGGCCTGGCCAATGACTGGCATCTGGTTCACCTGGGCAGCCGCGCTGTCGGCGGCGCGGGTTTGATCATTCAGGAAGCCACGGCGGTGCTGCCAGAAGGCCGCATCAGCCCTGAAGACCTGGGGTTGTGGAACGACGAACAGATTGCGCCACTGGCCCGCATCAACCGCTTTATCAGTGAACAGGGCAGTGTGCCTGGCATTCAGCTGGCGCACGCCGGGCGTAAAGCCAGCACCTTTTCGCCATGGCGCGGGAACGGTGCGGTCAGCCCGGCAGAGGGCGGCTGGCAGGTGGTCGCACCATCGGCAGTCCCGTTTTCACCGGAATACCCGCAACCTGTGGCGCTGGATCAGGCCGGCATCGACCGGGTGATTGACGCCTTTGCCGCCGCCACACGCCGTGCGGTCACCGCTGGTTTCAAGGTGATAGAGGTGCACGCAGCCCACGGTTATCTGTTGCACCAGTTTCTCTCGCCGCTATCCAACAAGCGTGCTGACCAATATGGAGGTAGCCTGGAAAACCGCGCCCGTCTGTTGCTGCAAGTGACCCGCACCGTGCGCGCCGCCTTGCCCGACGAGTTGCCATTGTTGGTGCGTATCTCCGCCACAGACTGGGTGGAAGGTGGCTGGACGGC
>JASLES010000182.1 GCA_030151005.1 Silvimonas sp. | reverse complement strand
CCCATCCCGAACAGGACCGTGAAACGACTTAGCGCCGATGATAGTGCGGATTACCCGTGTGAAAGTAGGACATTGCCAGACACCCCATAGAAAGCGCCCGTACAGAGAACTGTACGGGCGTTTTGCTTTGCGCGCGTCCCGCAACGCAGTACGCCGGCATGTTAAACTCTTCCTCTTGTGCAAAATCTGGTCAGCGCTGCTGACTGAGAGAATCGGGAGTGACGATGTCTGGCAATTCTTTTGGTCTTCTTTTCAGTGTCAGTTCTTTTGGTGAATCCCACGGTCCGGCAATTGGCTGTGTGGTTGACGGTTGCCCACCCGGGCTGGAACTGACCGAGGCCGATATCCAGGCAGAACTGGATCGCCGCAAGCCGGGTACCTCCCGCCACGTTACCCAGCGCAAAGAGCCTGATACCGTTGAGATCCTCTCTGGTGTGTTTGAGGGCAAAACCACTGGTACGCCGATTGCATTGTTGATCCGTAATCAGGATCAACGTAGCCAGGACTACGGCAAGATCGCCGAAACCTTCCGCCCCGGTCACGCTGATTACACTTATTGGCACAAGTACGGCATTCGCGACTACCGTGGTGGTGGTCGCTCTTCTGCGCGCGAGACGGCCGTTCGTGTGGCCGCTGGCGCTATCGCCAAAAAATGGCTTAAAGAAAAGTTCGGCATCCAGATTCGCGGTTATATGAGTCAGCTGGGTGAGATTGAAATCCCGTTCCTCAGTTGGGATCAGGTAGGTGATAACGCCTTCTTTGCACCCAATAACGAGATCGTGCCGCAACTGGAAGCCTATATGGACCAGATCCGCAGCGAGCGCGATTCTGTAGGTGCAAAGATTACGGTGGTGGCAGAAGGGGTGCCAGTCGGTCTGGGCGAGCCCGTATATGACCGGCTGGATGCGGACATTGCCTATGCCATGATGGGGATCAATGCCGTCAAAGGTGTTGAGGTGGGAGCGGGGTTTGCGAGTGTTGCCCAGCGTGGTTCCGAGCATTGCGATGAACTGACCCCGGACGGCTTTGCCAGTAATCACGCTGGTGGCGTGCTGGGGGGGATTTCCACCGGGCAGGACATTGTTGTCAACATGGCGGTCAAGCCGACGTCCAGTATTGCCCAGGAGCGCCGCTCCATCGACAAGGCTGGCAATCCGGTCATGATGGCGACGACTGGCCGTCACGATCCTTGTGTGGGTATTCGGGCGACCCCAATTGCCGAGGCGATGCTGGCTTTGGTACTGATAGATCACGCTTTGCGTCATCGCGCCCAGTGCGCCGACGTTAAGGTAGAAACGCCGCGTATTCCGGGAGCGATCGGCGACTGAGATGATCCCGGCCCGCTGATCTGCTTGAGGCAAACCGCATGAAACAGATTTTGTTGCTGTGTTCGGGATTGGTTCTGGGAGTCCTGGCTGGCTGTGCAAGCAGTCCGCCGGAGTTTGTCGCCCAAGTCACGGTTCGCCACACGCTTGCCAGTGCAGTGGCGGGCAAGCAGTTTGCCTTCTCTCGCCAGGCGCCGCAGTCCCAGAGCTTGCTGGATCACACCGCAGAACAGCAGGTTGCGCAAGAGCTGACCAATGCAGGCCTGGTGCAGGCTGACCAGCCACAACAGGCGGATTGGTTGGTCTCGCTCAACTACGGTGTTGATAATGGCCAGATCGTAGTGACGCAAGAGCCTGTCTGGGGGCCGGTGGGCTACGGCGTGTTTTACAACTGGTACAGCACGCCGACTGGCCGTGTCTACGTACCTGCCTACTATCCGCAAACGGGCGTGGTAGGTACGCAGTCAATCCAGTCCACGGTGTATACGCGCTTTCTGACCGTCGATATCTCTGACCGCCAGTTGCTGGAGCAAGGGCGCTTTGCCAAGCTCTATGAAGGTAAGGCAATCAATCGATCGGATACTCAGGATATTGATACCGCGCTGCCCTGGTTGACCCGCGCCTTGTTCCAGAGCTTTCCTGGCTTTTCCGGCACGACCAGCACAGTACGACTGATGCTGCCAGCGCCGGCACCGCACTGAGGCGCTGACACATCAGATTGCGCCAGATCGGCACATTGGTTCCAGCAGGAAGAAGCGCTTTTCGCTACAATTGCGCGAACTTTTGCCGGACACCATTTCTGTGACGCCTGATCAGTATTGCGAAGACAAAGCCGCGAAAAGCGGTTCCAGCTTTTATTACAGCTTCCGGTTCTTGCCGCTGGAAAAGCGCCGCGCCATTACTGCGCTCTATGCCTTCTGCCGGGAGGTGGATGACGTTGTCGACGAAACCCATGACGAAGGTGTTGCCAGAACCACATTGAACTGGTGGCGGGCTGAGGTCGACAATCTGTATGCCGGTAACCCGCAGCACCCGGTCACCCGGGCGTTGTTGCCTGCCATCAAAAAATACGATCTGGCACGTGAGTTGTTTCTGGAAGTCATCGACGGCATGGAGATGGATCTGGATGCCGCACGTTACGCCTCGTTCAAAGATCTGCAGTTGTATTGCTACCGTGTAGCTTCGGTCGTCGGGCAAATGGCCGCGCAGATTTTTGGTTATACCGATCGGAAAACCCTCAAGTACGCGCACGATCTGGGACTGGCTTTCCAGTTGACCAATATTATCCGGGACGTTGGCGAAGACGCTCGCCGTGGCCGCATCTATCTGCCGGTGGATGAGTTGCAGCGTTTCAACGTCCCTGCTGCGGATATCCTCAATTTCCGCGAGACCGAAGAATTTCGCGCATTGATGGATTTCCAGATTGAGCGCGCGCAGCACTACTACCATCAAGCGATTTCCGAGTTGCCGGCCGCCGATCGCAAGACACAGCGCACCGGCCTCGTGATGGCGGCCATTTATCGCGCCACGCTGGAAGAAATCAAACGCGATGGCGTCACCAAAGTCTTGAACCAGCGCCTGAGTCTCACCCCCATCCGCAAACTGTGGCTGGCCTGGCGTACCTGGTGGTGGGGCTAAGCCGCCTTGTCCAGAAGTGAGCGCTCTGTTGCGGTAATTGGGGGTGGCTATGCCGGTATGGCCGCAGCGGTGGCCGCGGCCCGGCAAGGCGCGCGGGTCTGCGTGTATGAAGCTGGTCCTGTGCTCGGCGGACGGGCACGGCGTATTTCCATTGATGGCCGTCGCCTCGATAACGGCCAGCATTTACTGATCGGGGCGTATACCACGCTACTGGGCTTGATGCAGGAGGTTGGTGTCGACCTCAGTGACGCTTTCCTGCGCACACCGCTGAACCTGAATGTTCAGCCTGATTTTCATTTGCGTTGTCCGTTTCTGCCTGCCCCGTTGCATCTGATGGCCGGGTTGCTGACTGCCAAAGGCCTGTCCTGGTCTGGGCGTCTGGCGCTGATTCGTTTAATGCTGGTGAGTCAGATTGGCGGCTGGCGTCTCAAGGTTGATCTGACTGTGGCGCAATGGCTGGCTCAGCATCGACAGCCGGATGATCTCATCGCGCGTTTCTGGCAACCGCTGACCGTGGCCGCGCTCAATACCCCAATCGAAACTGCTTCTGCTCAAATTTTGCTGAACGTGTTGCGAGACTCGCTGGGCGGAGGCAGGGCAGCGTCCGATCTGCTATTCCCTAAAATCGACTTTTCGATGTTGTTTCCGGAGCCCGCGGGCGAGTTTGTCGCTGCACGCGGCGGCCGTGTTGAGACGGGTGTATCTGTCACACGGTTGCGCCAGGATCAGGGTCAATGGCTGATCAACGATCTGGATGCCCGTTTTGATGGCGTCATCGTGGCGTTGCCGCCGCATCGGCTGGACATGTTGCAGGATGAAAAAGGTCAGCCGGTTCTGGCTGATGTGGTTCAGCAAATCCAGTCCTGGGAATTCCAGCCGATTGTGACGCTCTATTACCAATACCCCGCCGAAACGCGCTTGCCGCAACCGATGCTGGGCTGTTCGGGCGGCTTATGCCAGTGGGTTTTTGATCGCGGACAAACTCACGCCGAGGCCGGATTGATTGCGGTGGTGCTCTCTGCCAAAGGCGTGCACAGTAGCTGGCCCCAAGCGGAACTGGCAGCGCGGGTTGCGCAAGAATTGAGTGCCACGTTTGGCTGGGGTGAACCGATCTCGCATCGGGTGATCAGCGAGAAGCGGGCAACATTTGCATGCACGCCAGACATGGTCAGGCCGCAAAACGCCACAGCGTTTGCGACACTTTGGCTGGCGGGCGACTATACAGCGCTAGACTACCCGGCCACGCTGGAAGGCGCGGTCCGAAGCGGCCAGCAAGCGGCCGATGCGCTCCTGGCAGCACTGAACTGAAAGGGACGGCAATATGGACTGGAAAACCACGCAACCCGCTGCAGACGCGTTCAAAGACCGGGTGATTCTGGTCACCGGCGCGGGGCAGGGTATTGGTGAGGCGGCTGCGTTGGCACTGGCCAGGGCGGGTGCCACGGTAGTGCTGATGGGACGCAACGAGAAAAAACTGGCCAAAGTGTATGACGCCATCGAGGCCGCCGGTGGCCCGCGTCCTGCGGCAGTGCCGATGGATCTGGCCAAGGTGGGGGAAACCGAACTGGCTCAACTGGGGATGGTGCTGAGCAAAGAATTTGGACGGCTGGATGGCATCTTGCATGCGGCCAACGGTTTTGCGCATCTCTCGCCGCTGGCCAACCAGAAGCTGGATGAATGGATGGAGCAGTTTCGGGTCAATGTCGCCGCGCCGTTTGCCATGACTCGCGCCCTGATGCCCCTGTTGGCAGAGTCGCCAGATGCCGCGGTGCTGGTCCTCGGTGAAAACCATGGACTTGAGCCCAAAGCGTTCTGGGGTGGTTATGCGGTCTCCAAATCAGCCCAGAATACCTGGGTAACCATTGCGGCAGATGAATGGGACAATCAGCAAAACCTGCGCATCAATTTGCTGGTGCCTGGGCCCATCCACTCGCCATTTCGCACCAAAACGCATCCGGCAGAAGCCTGGTCTACCTTGCCGCAGATTGCGGATATCATTCCGGCTATCCTGTACTGGTTGGGGCCGCAGAGCCGTGGCCGCAGCGGACAGGTGCTACGTTTTGACGTCACCCCAAGTTGAGCGCGGTGGTCTCGCGGTCATGCTCCAAGTGTAAATATTTACAGTGTTGCCTTGGTGCAACAATCTGCTAGTATTACTTCCAGACTACTTGACATTCGTTGCCAAGGCAGTGCCGGTTGCTCCAACCGGTTGGGGTGAGCACCCCACATAGCGTCTCCTTCTTATTTGGCTGATGAGCCCCGTTACCACGGGGCTTTTTTTTGCCTGCCTCCGGCTTTTTGATCGCCGCCACTCTCCGCCGGCCTGCGCACACTGGTAAAATCGCCTGTTAACCCACGCGCCTGGATCCTATGGACCTGGAACACCTGTTTTCTACCGAAGGCCCGTTTGCCAAAGCCTTTCCTGGCTACAAACTACGCCAGTCGCAGCTGGAAATGGCGCAAGCCGTGCAAGTTGCCATCGAAGAAAAAGGCCAGTTGATCGCCGAAGCTGGTACCGGCACCGGCAAGACCTTTGCCTACCTGGTGCCCGCCATGAAGGCCGGTTCATGCGCAAGGAAGACATTGCTGATCTGCACAAGGTAGAGCGTTACGCCAAGACCACGCAATCGGGTGACAAAGCGGGCTGTACCGGTGTTCCAGAAGATGCG
>JASLES010000181.1 GCA_030151005.1 Silvimonas sp. | reverse complement strand
CACGGCGCGCGCCAGGGGCAGCAATTCTTCGGGCGCCACCCCGCTCTTGCTGGCCTCGCCGCTGATGTTCACTTGCAAACACACCTGCAAAGGCGGCAAGTCGGCGGGACGCTGTTCGGAGAGGCGCTGGGCGATTTTGAGGCGCTCCACCGTGTGCACCCAGTCGAAATGGGTGGCGAGCGGACGGGTCTTGTTACTCTGGATGGGGCCGATAAAGTGCCATTCGACGGCAGCGGCGGGCTGCGCGGCGGCCACGGCGGCAATCTTGTCCAAAGCCTCTTGCAGATAATTTTCGCCAAACGCCAATTGGCCCGCGGCGATTGCCTCCAGCACCGCATCGGCGCCGAAAGTTTTGGAGACCGCCAGCAATTGCACGGCCTCGCGGGGACGTCCGGCGGCGGCGCAAGCGGCCTGTATGGTCGAATCGACAGCTTGCAGTTTCAAAGCGATTGTGGACATAATCTTGTCAGCGGGCAATTAAAAGCGAAACGAGGTGATGCATTTTGCGCATACTCCCGACCGCGCCCATTTTCAGGCTCAGGGATTATAAATGGACATCTCCGAATTACTCGCTTTCTCCGTCAAGAACAAGGCTTCCGACCTGCACCTGTCCTCCGGCCTGCCGCCCATGATCCGGGTGCACGGCGACGTGCGCCGCATCAACCTGCCGCCCATGGAGCACAAGGATGTGCACGCCATGGTGTACGACATCATGAACGACGGGCAGCGCAAGGTGTACGAAGACACGCTGGAGTGCGACTTCTCGTTCGAGATTCCCAATCTGGCGCGTTTCCGGGTTAACGCATTTGTGCAGAACCGGGGCGCGGGCGCGGTATTCCGGACCATTCCGTCCAAGGTGCTCACGCTGGAAGAGCTGAACGCGCCGCGCGTGTTCCGTGAAATTGCTGAAAACCCGCGTGGCCTCGTGCTGGTGACTGGTCCGACCGGTTCGGGCAAATCGACCACACTGGCGGCGATGGTGAACTACATCAACGAAAACGAGTACGGCCACATTCTGACCGTAGAAGACCCGATCGAATTCGTGCATTCCTCCAAGAAGTGTTTGATCAACCAGCGGGAAGTCGGCCCCCATACGTTGTCGTTCTCCAACGCGTTGCGTTCGGCCCTGCGGGAAGATCCGGACGTAGTGCTGGTGGGCGAATTGCGTGACCTGGAAACCATCCGCCTGGCGCTGACAGCGGCTGAAACGGGTCACCTGGTGTTCGGTACGCTGCACACCAGTTCCGCAGCCAAGACCATCGACCGGGTGGTGGACGTATTCCCGGCCGCAGAAAAGGAAATGGTGCGCGCCATGTTGTCTGAATCCTTGCGCGCGGTGATCTCGCAAACCTTGCTCAAGACCAAGGACGGCGCAGGGCGGGTGGCGGCGCACGAGATCATGATCGGTATTCCGGCGATCCGTAACCTGATCCGCGAAAACAAAGTGGCGCAGATGTATTCGTCCATCCAGACCGGTTCGCAATTTGGTATGCAAACCCTGGATCAGAATCTGCAGAATCTGGTTCAGCGCAATATTGTGTCTGCGGCTGAAGCACGCGGCAAAGCGGCGATCCCGGACAACTTCAAGGGTTGACCCTGGCAAGGTTGCCAGGTTCTGACGTCAAAGCGGCTTGAGTGATAAATAGTGATAGCCAGACCCGGTCTGGAGCAGCTATTGAATAATCAGGCTATAGATATTTATTGATGGATATGCGCACGCCAGGCGGGGTGCGCCGGTATCCTTCCTGGTGAAAGATTCAAGGAATCATGGAAAAAGAACAGGCAGCCAAGTTCATGCAAGACCTTTTGCGCCATATGCGTGCCAAAGGGGCCTCGGACTTGTTCATTACCGCAGATTTTCCGCCAGCCATGAAGGTGGACGGACGCGTGACGCCGGTTTCAAGCCAGGCATTGACGCCGCAACATACCAAAGAGCTGGCCCGCGCCATCATGAATGATCGGCAGGCTGAAGAATTTGAAGCAACGCATGAATGTAATTTCGCGATCAGCCCGGGTACGCTGGGGCGTTATCGGGTCAATGCTTTCATGCAACAAAGCCGGGTTGGTATGGTGTTGCGGACGATCAATTCGCAGATTCCAAAACTGGAAGAACTGGGTTTGCCGCCGGTATTGCACGATATCGCCATGACCAAGCGCGGTCTTGTGATTTTTGTGGGCGGTACGGGCTCTGGTAAATCCACATCGCTGGCGGCCATGATTGGCGAACGCAATGAAAAAGCGTACGACCACATCATCACAATTGAAGACCCGATTGAATACGTGCATGAGCACAAAAACAGTATCGTTACGCAACGTGAAGTAGGCGTTGATACAGATTCCTGGGGCGCGGCACTGAAGAACACGCTGCGGCAGGCGCCAGATGTGATTCTGATTGGTGAAATCCGCGACCGCGACACCATGGATTACGCCATTGCCTTTGCTGAAACCGGTCACCTTTGTATGGCAACGCTGCACGCCAACTCCGCCAATCAGGCGCTAGACCGGATTATCAACTTCTTCCCGGAAGAGCGTCGCTCCCAATTGCTGATGGATTTGTCGCTGAACCTGAAAGCTTTTGTTTCGCAACGACTTGTACCACATCGTTCTGGTCAGGGTCGGGTTGCGGCTGTGGAGGTCATGCTTAATTCTCCGTTGATTTCGGAACTCGTTTTCAAAGGCGAGGTCCACGAGATCAAGGAAATCATGAAAAAGTCGCGCGAATTGGGTATGCAGACTTTTGACCAGTCCTTGTTTGATCTTTATGAAGCTGGATTGATCAGCTATGAAGATGCTTTACGCAATGCCGATTCGGTGAACGATTTGCGCCTGCATATCAAGTTGCAAGGGGCGGAAGCCAAACATAAAGATGTGCTTTCAGGAATCGATCACCTGGATATCGTATAACATATGCCACTTGTTGACTGAAAGCGACCACTGATCCCCGGATGAAGAAACACCCAGCCCACTCTTTGCATGTTGTTTCGCTGCTTGCTGCGGGGATGACCCTGGGTGCAGCGCCGGTCTTTTCTGCCGCATTGGGTCCGATCCAGGTGCGCTCAGCTTTGGGTGAGCGACTGGATGCGGTGATTCAGGTCACCACCGCTTCCGGGGAAGAACTCAGCAGTAGTTGTTTCAGGGTTGGCACGCCGCAGGACGACGACGGCGGTACCGTTTTGCGTGGCGTGCAAATGACCTGGGAACCGCAAGGCAGTGGCAATGGCCGCCTGCGTTTGCGTACCAGTGAGCCTTTGACAGAGCCGGTCATGCAACTGCCCGTGCAGGTCAAATGCGGTAGCGACGACACGCGGGATTTCCGCCGTGATTACACCTTGCTGCTTGATCCGCGTGACTACCGTGGTGCAGTGACCAGCAGCAACACCGATCAGGCGGCCACCACTCCCGCCAGCACCGCACCTGCGCGCACCACACGGCGCAAGTTACCGGCACCCGGTGAATCCTGGACGGTACAGGCCGGGGATACAGTCGAATCCATTGCCAGTCATTACTATCCGCGTGACGGCGCGGCGCGGCGGCAGTTTATAGCGTCGATGTACGCGCAGAACCCGGATTTGCCGCAAGGCTACCGTGTACCGTTGTCGGTTGACACCCAGATCACCTTGCCTGCCAAAGAGGCCGCACCGCCCAGCGAGCCGGCCGCCCGCGCACCCAAGACAGCACATAAACCTGCCGCCGCGGCCACTGGCCGTTCTGTGCTGCGGCTGGATGATTCTCCGCCAGATACCCCGTCGCCCTCGACTGCCTCTGCGCCTGCGGTCGCGGCCATTGCCAATCAGGCCGCCTCGGAAGACCAGCAACTGGCTTTGCTTAAAACGCAGATTGCCCAATTGCAACAAGAACTGGCGCAACTGAAGCTGCAGGCCCAGCAACAACTCAGCCAACCGGCAACTGCCAACGTGTCAGCGCCCGCGGCCAATACAGTGGTGTCCGCTGCTATGGCCCATCCGCATGCGCCGGTACATGTCGCGCCTCCGGCACCCGTGCCGGAGAAATCCGGTGGCCTGCTGGACTGGTTGTTGTTCCCGCTGATTTTGCTGGTGCTGGTGGGGGTGATGGCCTGGTCTTACTTGCGCTGGAAATCGCGCCAGCGTGAAGCCAGCGCGGCAGAAGATGAATATGCCATGCAGTTCGCCAACGGCATGCCGGATGAAGATGTCCACTCCGTGCTACCGCCCGTTGCCGGTGCTGGCGCACGTGGTGCCGTGGCCTCCCCGATGGCCGCCCGCGCAGAGCCTCAGCGCGAACTGGCCAGCCATATCACGCAAATTGCCAATGAATGGCAGAACTCCACCATGGATGTGGTGCAGCCAGGCAACGTCCTGGAAGAAGCCCAGTTGCTGCTGGACCACGGTCTGCTGCAACAAGCCATCAATCTGTTGACCCAGGAAATCGAGCAGCACCCGGCGCTTGCCACACTTTGGCTCAAGCTGTTGTCGATCTACAGTCAGCATCAGATGAAAGCGGACTTCCTGGATTACGCCAAACAGTTCCGCGAGCAGTTCCACGACGAGGATTTGTGGCGTCAGGTGCAAGTGATGGGGGCGAGTGTTGATCCGGACAATGCGCTCTATCAATTGTCTGAAGAAGACGCCGCCAGTTTGCCGGACTATCGCAAAGAGTCCGCGCTCAAGCACAGCATTGGCGGCACCTTGCCGGACCACCCCTCCGCCCCCTCGCCCGAAGCTGAGGCGGAGTTTGAATCGCTGATGCGCGAGCAAGCCGGGCTGGAGCTGACAGACTCCGAATGGACGCTGGCAGAAGAGCACGAAGCACTGCCACGCAAGCCGCTGGCAGAGCATGTGCCGTTTGATACCAAGCAACCGGCACTGGAAACACCCGTTGAAGAAGAGCCGGCAGCTGCGTTCTTTGGCAACGAGATGGAGTTTGATCTTGATGCCTTGCCGCCGCTGGAAGCGCCGGCCATGACCGAACCAGTAGCCCAACCGGCGCCAGTCGCGGCGGCTGAGCCGGTGGCACCGGCAAAGCCCGAGCCATCTGTATTTCGCTCGGATGATCCGCAAATGCAAAAAATCGCCACCTTGCTGGAGCACGGTCAGGAGGGCGAAGCCATGCGTGCACTGGAAGAAACGCTTTATTCCGGCTCTGGCGCACAACGGCAACTGGCGCTCAAGTGGCTGGGCCAGTTGCAGCCGCGCGCGTTCGACAAGTAATCCACGTTCCTCTGACCCGGTACCCGCGCAGCACGCCCGCTCAGGCGTGTTGCGCGGATGCCGGGACAATCGCCCCCGCTAACTGCTCCCGGCATTGCGGTGCCAGCAAAGACTCTCCCAGATAATCCAGAAAATGCCGTACCGCCGGAACCAGGCCGCGGCGTGACGGGAACACCGCGTGCGCATAGCCCAGCGGAGAGCGCCAGTCTGGCAGTACCTGCACCAGATCACCGCGTGCCAGTTCATCCCGGCACAGATATTCAGGCAGGATGCAGGCGCCAATCCCGGCCTGGGCGGCAAACATCAGCGTCGGCAGATCGTCTGCTACATAACGCGGAAAGTGCGTGATCTGACGTTCTTCATCGCGAGGGCCGACCAGCGACCAGGTTGCGCGACCATCAACTGCAGACATGGCCAGGGTGTCGAGCCAGCCGAGTTCATCCGGGTGTGTCGGTTGGCCCTGGCGTGCCAGTTGCAACGGGCTGGCCACCAGCACGGAGTGCGCCACCCCCAGTTGTTTGACCACCAGCGAGGCGGAATCTTGCAGGGTGGGGCGCACGCGCAAGGCCACATCAATGCCTTCTTCCAGCAAATCGATAGGCCGGTTGGTCACGATCATGTTGATCTTGACCTGCGGGTACTCTTGCATGAAACGCGGGATGATCTTGCCCACCACGGTTTGCGCCAGCGTGACCGGGCAACTGACGCGAATGGTGCCACGGGGCGTGGATTGCACGTGTTCCACGGCTTCGCTGGCGGCGCGGGCTTCGTCCCGGATCGCCAGACAATGGCGGTAGTACAACTCGCCGACTTCTGTCAGTGCCAGTTTGCGCGTGGTCCGCTGCAACAAGCGCACGCCCAGGCTGGTTTCCAGTTCGGCAACCCGGCGCGACAGGCGTGACTTGGGTATTCCCAGCGTGCGGCTGGCGCTGGAAAAACCGCCGGCCTCCACGACTTCGGCAAAGAAATACATATCGTTCAGATCATGCATGATCGGCACCCCCGGATGATTGTCCTGTTTTCAGGACAATCTATCGCACTTTTGCCGACTTATCACCTGTCTGGCTCACCGGTAGAGTGGCATCCATGTTGCAAGGCCAGCCGGATTGACCGGCCAGCCGCCAATCACAAGCAGTCGGCAACAGCCGGCCGCACCAAAGGAGAACATCATGAAACTGCTGCATATCGATTCGAGCGTGCTGGGCGACAACTCTGTATCGCGCAAGCTGACCGCCAATATCACCAAGGCTTATCAAGCCGCCAACCCCAGCGCCCAGGTGAGCTATCTGGACCTGGCCGTGGCTGAACCGAGCCACTTGTCTGGCGAAGCGCTGGGCCACCGTTTTGTTCCGGCAGAATCGCATACCGAAGTACAAAAGCGTGAAGCCGCCTACGGTGAAAGCCTGCTGACCGAATTCCTGGCTGCTGACGTGATCGTGGTCGGTGCCCCGATGTACAACTTCTCGATCCCTAGCCAGCTGAAGGCCTGGATTGATCGTATTGCCGTTGCCGGCCGTACCTTCAAGTACACGGAAAATGGTCCGGTTGGTCTGGCTACCGGCAAGACAGTCGTGGTGGCTTCGTCCCGCGGTGGCGTGTATTCCAGCAATGAAGCGCTGCGCGCTCTGGATCACCAGGAAGCGTATCTGCGTACCGTATTCGGTTTCCTTGGCATCACGGACGTGCGCTTTGTGCGTGCTGAAGGAACCTCGATGGGCGACGCGAAGAAGGCCGAAGCCTTTGCCAGCGCAGAAAAGGAAATCGCCGCACTGACCGCCTGATCCATCTGGTGGTGGTGCCCGACGCCTGGCCTGTGCCAGGCGTTTTTTATTTCTGGAGCGTTTGATGAAATCGCCAACTTGCACCGGTTCCAACGTCTATCTGAGTGAGCACGTGCCCGCTGTGGTGACTGTTCCGGCGGACATGCAGACGCTATTGGTGTACGTGTTTGAAAATGCCGCGGCCGTGCTGACCCTGCGCGGCCTCGCAGGCGGAGATGTGCAGTTGCAGCCAGGTGAGTTCCTGGCTACGCCGGTCACGCCCGGTGCCCCGGTTCACCTGGCCAGTGAAACCGGTCTGGCGCAACATGGGCTGCTGCGCTTTGCGGCAGAGGCCACGGCGCGGGTGCTGCGTTGCAAATGCGAGATCCCGGTCGATATTGGCCCGGGCTGGCGCGCTCGCCGCTTGATGGCCAGAGGTGTGCCTGCGTTGCTTGATAGTTATCTGGATACCGCCAGCAGTTGGACGCCCGCAGCAAGTGCTCAGTTTTGCGGCCAGGAAGAAGCGACGGTCAAGGTGCTGCGCGGCGAGGTCAGCAGCGGGGCGCTGCGTTTGAGCGCGGGCGAGGGCGCCGTAGTGCGCCTCGACACACCGCTGGTTGCCAGTATGCGCAGCCATGTGCTGGTGCAGGCCTGATTCGTCATTTGCGCCCAAAAAAAGCCCGCCGGTAGGCGGGCTGAATCGTTGCATGGGACATCAAACCGGCCAACTAGCGGTTGAACCGCGCCGCCATGCCCGCCGCGCCGAACTCCTGATAGCGCGCTTCACACACCGCACGCATGGCCGCAATGGCCGGCTTCAGATACGCACGCGGGTCAAAGTCTGCAGGGTTGGTCATGAAATGTTTGCGGATCGCCCCGGTCATGGCCAGGCGCAGATCTGTATCGATATTGATTTTGCGCACGCCGTATTTGATCGCGCGCTGGATTTCCGCAACCGGCACCCCCCAGGTGGGTTTGATATCTCCGCCGAACTCCCGCACTTCGGACAGCAACTCCTGGGGTACGCTGGATGAGCCATGCATCACCAGATGGGTCTGCGGAATGGCCGCATGAATGGCCTTGATGCGCTCGATCGCCAACACTTCGCCGGTGGGCGGGCGGGTGAATTTATAGGCGCCGTGGCTGGTGCCAATGGCAATAGCCAGGGCGTCCACTCCGGTGGCCTCGACAAACTGGCGGGCCTGTTCCGGGTCGGTCAGCATTTCATCATGTGAGAGTTTGCGGTTGGCGCCTACGCCGTCTTCTTCTTCACCCATGCCGGTTTCCAGGCTGCCCAGGCAGCCCAGTTCACCCTCCACCGAAACGCCTTTCTGGTGGGCCAGCAGCACGACTTCCCGCGTCACGGTCACGTTGTAGTGGTAATCGCTGGGGGTCTTGCCGTCTTCACGCAGGGAGCCATCCATCATCACGCTGGAAAACCCCAGGTTCACGGCGCTCATGCACACCGCCAGGCTAGTGCCGTGATCTTGATGCATGACCACGGGCAATTTCGGGTAGCTGCTCACCGCAGCTTCTATCAAATGCTTGATGAACAACTCGCCAGCGTACTTGCGGGCACCGGAACTGGCTTGCAGAATCACCGGGCTTTGCGTGGCATCAGCCGCCTGCAAAATGGCGTGAATCTGCTCCAGGTTATTCACATTGAATGCGGGTACGCCATATTGATGTTCTGCGGCGTGATCCAGCACGGTGCGTAGTGATACGAGCGGCATAGCGGTTCTCCATCCGATTGGTGCGTTGCATCACAATCTAGACGTTCAAACGCCACAGACCCAATCGGGATATTCGCCATTCGGGAAAGCCCTGAAACCAATGGTCAGCCAAATACAACCTGATGAAAGCCTTGAAGCCTGCTTTTGCCGCATGGTGCGGGCGGATGTCACTTTGATGGCGCAACTGGCCTGCGTGCGCACGTGCGGGCTGGCGCAGTGGTGCATTGCGGCAGGGGCTGTGCGCAATCGGATCTGGCAAATGCTGCATGGGCAGACCAGCTTGCCGGCCGAGACCGATGTAGATGTGTGTTATTTCGATGCCGCTTTGCCCATCGAACATGCGCAGCACATTGAGCGTGTGCTGATGGCTGCCATGCCGGGCGTTGCGTGGGATGTCGTGGCTCACGCGCACCGGTTCAACGGGCTATCTGCGGTGAGTTCATTGGCAGAAGCCCTGGCGAGCTGGTCGAAACCGCCACAGCGGTCGGGGTATGGCTGGATGAAGCAGGGGAAGTACAGATTGTGGCACCGGACGACTTGTTTGCCCTGCGGCTACGGCGCAATCCGGCGTTTGCCAATGTGCGGGTCGAGCGCATCGCGCAAAAACAATGGCAGCGGCATTGGCCGCTGCTGACGCTGGCTGACTCGCGTTTATTGTCCGTCGGAGGGGCCCCAGCAACCGGATTTATGCATCTCGTTATTCAGGCCTTTGATCTGGCTCTTGCGGGCGGTGCTGATGGTGCCGGTCTGGCGGTCGA
>JASLES010000165.1 GCA_030151005.1 Silvimonas sp. | reverse complement strand
GGCATGAAAAAAGGAAGTCCGCAGACTTCCTTTTTTGATTTAACCCCAGGATGCAGGATCAGGCAGAGAACGACGAGCCGCAACCACAAGTAGAGGTCGCGTTCGGGTTCTTGATGGTGAACTGCGAACCTTCCAGGCTTTCTACATAATCGATTTCAGCGCCCACCAGGTACTGGTAGCTCATCGGATCAATCAAGAGTGTCACGCCGCTCTTTTCCACGGCGGTGTCATCTTCATTGACGATTTCGTCAAAAGTGAAACCGTACTGAAAACCGGAGCAACCACCGCCAGTAACGAACACGCGCAGTTTCAGATCGGGATTGCCTTCTTCCTCGATCAGGTCGCGTACCTTGCCGGCCGCGGAATCAGTAAAAATGAACGGGCTCGGCATTTCGGCTACCGCATTCATGGGATGCTCCTGCAATAGTTGACTAATATAGTTGGATTATCCGCCTCGCATGGCGGGCGGTCAATCCATCACATTACGCAAAGCAGGCATCGCCAGGGCGGTGCCCGCTTCAGACGTGAGCGGTTTCTTTCTCTTGCGCCACGTGATGCGATTTGTCTGCGGCTGGCGGTGTCACCACGGAGGCACCTGCCAGCGGGATCAAGCGACCTTCAATCACCGCTCCCGGATGCATTTCCAGGGTTTTGTAGGTCAGGTCACCTTGCACGCGCGCCTTGGGCTGCAGCTCCACGAACTGCAAGACCTCAATCGGCCCCACCACTTCGCCGTTCAGTACAAGATGGCTGCAACGCACCTTACCTTCAACCCGGGCTTTTTCCGAGACGACGAGCGTACCGTTTTTTTCATCGGCCGCCGTGACGCTACCGCGGATGGTGCCATCAACCCGCAGGCCGCCAGCAAATACAACGTCGCCACTGATCGCGCTGCCCTGGCCGATCAGGCTGTCGATACGCTGGCTACCTTTTTTGTTCTTGAACATCAAATTCCTCCGGCTTTCTTCTGACATTGCGCCAGCGTAGTCCTGGCATCCTTGACACCCAGTGTGGCTTCAAAGAGTTCCGGGTGCGCACCTTCGGGCATGGTCACATCGCCCTCAATGCGTTGGTAGTGCTTGACCCGTACCGTTTGCTGCGCAAATTCAATTCGCGCGGGTTTAGCCTTGCTGGTCGCCGCAATATTGAGCACACCATCAAATTCTGGCGCGCGATCCACGCCTTGCACCACCGTGAGACGGTAATGCCATTTGTTCAATTCACCAGGCTCAAACTCACAGGAGGCGAAACTTACCTGATGAGCGCGGTCATTCGCCGTCAGTAATGTCTCAAAAAACGCCAGCCGCTCACGGCTGCCGGCCAACTCCTGCTGCGCGCTCGCCAGATCACTGGCCAGTGCGGCGCGGGCAGCGTCTGCCATTTGTAACTGTTGGGTTTTCTCCGCCAGCTGCAAACTGGCTTGCGCCAGCGCACTGGCATTGGCGAGCGATGTTCTGGCGGCCTGCCCCAGGCGTTCCTGCTCCTGGCGGGCACCATCCTTGTAGCCCCACCATACGCCGGCCACCACGGCAGCCGATAACACGCCGACCAGCGTAGCCACTTGCAATAGCCGGCCGGTCACGCCCGGCGCGGGTTTGACAGACAAAGGCGCGGCAGTCAGCCGCGCCCGCTGCAAACGATAAAGACGTCGCATGCGTCAGCCGCGCTCAGGGTAGCAACGGAACAATTTCAAGACCTTGCTGCTCCGGCAGGCCAAACATCAGGTTCATCACCTGCACGGCCTGACCCGATGCGCCCTTCACCAGATTGTCTTCCACCACAAGGATGATCAAGAGATCACCATTGCCCGGGCGGTGCACGGCAATACGGGCGTAGTTGGAACCGCGAACCGAGCGGGTTTCCGGGGTGGCGCCTGCCGGCATCACGTCCACAAACGGTTCATTGGCAAAGCATTCTTCAAACAGTTTCTGGAAATCCGTATCCCGCGCTTCGGGCAGAATACGGGCGTACAGCGTGGAATGAATACCGCGGATCAGCGGCGTCAGGTGCGGCACAAATGTCAGATTGACCGGCGCGCCGTGGATGGCAGTCAGGCCCTGGATCATTTCTGGCGAATGGCGGTGGCCTTTCACGCCGTAGGCTTTGAAATTGTCACCAGCTTCGGCAAACAAGGTACCCACTTCTGCCTTGCGACCCGCGCCGGACACGCCGGATTTACAGTCAGCAATCAAGGTGTGGGTTTCAATCAGCTTCTTGCCGCCTTCCAGCAAGGGCTTGAAGCCCAGTTGCACCGAGGTCGGGTAGCAACCGGCCATCCCGATCAGACGGGCCTTGCGGATGGCGTCACGATTCACTTCCGGCAGGCCGTATACGGCCTCGGCCAGCAAATCCGTGCAGGTATGCTCCATGGCATACCATTTCTGGAATTCAGCGGCGTCTTTCAAGCGGAAGTCTGCGGCAAGATCGATGACCTTGACGCCAGCCTCCAGCAATTCACGGGCCTGGGCCATTGCCACACCATGCGGCGTGGCAAAGAACACGACATCACATTTTTTAAGGTCGGAGTCATCCGGGGAGGAGAATGCGACATCCACACAGCC
>JASLES010000156.1 GCA_030151005.1 Silvimonas sp. | reverse complement strand
ACTACATTAAACGACGTGCGCCATAAACAGCCCTGCCCGTGCCAGGCAGGCGGCGCCCATCACCACACAGCGCGCAGGTTAAAGCCTGGCGGGAGACATCACATGAACAAGATCGGGATTAACGGGTTCGGCCGGATTGGGCGGCTGGTATTGCGGCGTATGCTGGAAGTGAAATCGGGCCTGGAAGTGGTGGCGATCAATGATCTGACTTCGCCCAAGGTACTGGCCTATCTGCTGCGCCATGACTCCAATTACGGCGCGTTTCCGTGGTCGGTGGATTACACCGACGATGCGCTGATTGTAGATGGCAAGAAAATTGCCGTGTATGCCGAGAAAGACGCGGCCAATATCCCTTGGGGAAAACTGGACATCAACGTGGTGGTGGAATGCACGGGCTTTTACACCTCGGAAGAAAAATCCCAGGCGCATCTGACCGCTGGCGCGCGCAAAGTGCTGGTGTCTGCGCCGGCCGGCAATATGAAAACCATTGTGTATGCGGTGAACGATGACACCATGACGGCGGCCGACAAGTTTATTTCTGTCGCCTCTTGCACCACCAACTGCCTGGCGCCGATGGCAAAGGTGCTGGAAGACAGTTTTGGCATCAAGGTCGGCACTATGACCACGGTGCACGCCTACACCGGCACCCAGGCGCTAGTCGATGGCCCGCGCGGCAAAGACCTGCGCGCCAGCCGTGCTGCGGCAGAGAACGTCATTCCGCACACCACCGGCGCGGCCAAGGCCATTGGGCTGGTGATCCCGTCGTTGACTGGCAAACTCAAGGGTCATGCCCAGCGCGTACCGGTCAAAACTGGCTCGGTAACGGAACTGGTGACCGTGTTGGGCAAGAAGGTCAGCGCGGAAGAAATCAACGCCGCCATGAAAGCCGCCGCCAGCGACTCATTTGGCTATACGGAAGAAGAAATTGTGTCGTCCGACGTCATCGGCAGCACGTTTGGTTCGGTCTTTGATGCCACCCAGACCGAGATCAGCGAAAGCGGCGATCTGCAACTGGTGAAAACTGTGGCCTGGTATGACAACGAGCACGGCTTTGTCACGCAACTGATCCGCACGCTGGAGAAGTTTGTAAAACTGGGCTGAGTGCCACCCTACGCGCGCTCCAGCAAACCCAAGCCCCGGCCAGACCGGGGCTTTCTCTTTACGCCAGCACCTCTGCCGGCGGGGCCTCAAATACGGCAATGATGAGATTGCCCACACCGCCCTCGTCCACGCACGCAAAAATACGCGGCGGTAGGTGCCCGGCCACCTGGTAATGCGCCGCAATGGCCTGCACGACGGTATCTACCGCCGGCATGGCCAGCGGCCGCTGCATCAGGTAGCGCAGATAGGGTTCAAACAGGCCATCTGCAAACGCCGTGACCCCGGTAAGTTGGACGGAATGCACCCATTGCGCCGTATTGGCCTTACTGGTTGAGCTGTTCTGCTGCGGCTTTTCTGGTGCCGCATGAGCAACACCGGGTTCATCTGGCCCGACCATCAAGCCGGCACGCTGATCTGGTCTCTGTGGCCAATACTCGCCCGATTGCCGGGGTAAATTGGCTCGCGCCCCCAGAGAGAGCGCCGCGTAAAGCACGGTCAAGGCAATGGCCGGTTCAGCACGAAATTTTTTGCGAAACATGGGGTGATTCCTGCGTTCAACGGCGGGGACGTTGACGATGTTGTTGCTTCAGGATGTCGGATGAAATCCTCATGAAATTTTCAGGCAAATCCTAAAATACTTGTTGCGAACAAGTACCCTGGCGGAGTGTGGGTTTTACCAGGTTCATGTGGGAACGCCGCGGGCTGAAACGGGTCGGGGCAGCTCAAAATGAGCTGGCGTGCTTTCGAGAATCCCGCACTCAACAGGGGTCTGCA
This sequence comes from Silvimonas sp., assembly GCA_030151005.1. GTDB lineage: Bacteria > Pseudomonadota > Gammaproteobacteria > Burkholderiales > Chitinibacteraceae > Silvimonas. Next base: position 9,521 of record JASLES010000156.1, on the reverse strand, counting down.
AGCCACTTATTGCAGCCGGCGCAAGGCCGTTTGGTACGCCTGTTACGCGTCCGCAGGGCTGAGCGCCAGCCGGGGCGCAGCCTTCAATGGGCTCTCCAGGCCCTCATCATTGAGACTGAGAGAAATTCTCAAGCATCTGCAGTTCTTATGGTCTAGCGTAATCAGAGAATGTCTGACAGAAAAAAGACCATATGCTTGATTTCGCCGTCAAACTTATACAAGAAAATCCCAGCATCGCGTTGTTCCTGGCACTGGCGCTAGGGCACGCCATAGGCTCCATCCGCTTCATGTCCATCCAGCTGGGGGGCGTGTGCGGCACGCTGTTAGCCGCGCTGGTCATTGGCCAGATCGGGGTGCAGCCGGACGCGGGCATCAAGAACTTGTTCTTTGCCCTATTCATTTTTGCGCTGGGCTTTGCCGGTGGCCCGCAGTTCTTCGCCAACCTCAATGCCAAGGGTCTGCGGCTGGGGTTGTTCTCTGCCATAGAGATTGTGGTGGTCCTCGCGCTGGTGCTGAGCGCAACTCATTTACTCAAGCTTGATCAGGGCACGGCTTCCGGTCTGATGGCCGGGGCGGCCACAGAATCTGCCGTGGTCGGTACTGCGTCTGATGCGGTCGGCAAACTGGCCTTGCCTGCCATGCAGATCAAGCAACTGCAGGCCAATGTGGTCACCGCCTATTCCGTCACCTATGTGTTCGGGCTGATCACCATCGTGGTGATGACCAGCCAGATCTTTCCGCTGTTGCTGCGCATGAATGTAGAGGCTGAAGCCAAACGCCTGTGGGAAAGCATGGGCGGCTCGGTGCAGGATGCCCAAGGCAATCAGGCAGCGCCCGAGATGGTGGGCCGCGCGTTTCAGGTGGTCGATGCGGTGGGCATGTCCGTCGACGAGCTGGAAAACCGCTTTGCCGGGGTTGAGGTTGGCCGGGTGATGCGCGCAGGGCAGATTTTGCCGCTGACGCAAGAACTGGTATTCAGCCGGGATGACCTGGTGCTACTCACTGGCCGGCGCGCGGCAGTGCTGGACGCTGCCAGTACCATCGGCCCGGAACATGCGGACGTGAGCGCACTTGATTTCGCCATCGAAACCGTTGAAGTGGTGTTCAACCGGCGTGATCTGGAAGGCTACACGCTGGCCCAACTGGTGGAGATGGGACGCAAATCCGGCGTGAGCGAAGGTGTGCATCTGATGGCCATCACCCGCGGTGGCCAGCCGATTCCGCCGTTGTTTGAGGTGCATCTGCAATATGGCGATGTGCTGCGCTTGTATGGCTCGCACGAGAACCTGCAACGGCTGGCACCTCGTCTGGGCGCGCGGGTAGATCAATCCGATCGCACCGACTTTACCTTTGCTGGCCTTGGGATTGTGCTGGGCATTTTGATTGGCATGTTCAGCGTGCGCCTCTCTGGCGTGGCTTTTTCGCTGGGCACGGGTGGCGGCGCCTTGCTGACTGGCCTTGTGTTTGGCTGGTATCAGGCGCGCAACCCACAAATGGGCAACATCCCCGCCTCTGCCGTGGCGCTGATGAAAGACCTGGGGCTGGCCGTGTTCATTGCCTGCGTGGGGCTTTCTTCCGGCCCGCAAGCGCTGACACTCATCCACAAATACGGCGTGGCCCTGCCGCTGACGGGCGTGCTGATCGCCCTTGTCCCCGCGCTGGTTTCACTGCTGGTTGGCCGTTATGTCCTCAAGCTGGAAGCCCCGGTTTTGCTGGGTTCCATTGCCGGTCAGCAATGCAGTACGCCGGCCCTGAGCGCGGTGGTCAACGTCGCTGGCAACACCACCCCGCTGCTGGGTTACACCATCACCTACGCCATTTCCAATGCACTCCTGCCTTTGATGGGGCCACTGATCGTGTTCCTGTCAGGCGCGGTGGGTGCGCATTAGTTGTTCCAGTTTGGTCTGATTGTTTCAGTCAAGGGAGATAGAAGTGGACTGGTTGCACGATATTTTCAAGCATTCGCCGGAGATCGCGCTGTTCTTCTCCCTGGCCGTAGGTTACCGGATCGGCCAGATTCACTTTGGCAAGTTCCAGCTGGGCGGCGTCGCCGGGTCGTTACTGGTGGCGGTGGTGGTCAGTCAAGTCGGCGTGTCGGTGGACCCAGGCGTCAAAGCAGTACTGTTTGCACTGTTTATCTACGCGGTGGGTTATGAAAGCGGGCCGAGTTTTTTCTCGTCACTGGGCAAGCAATCGATCCGGGAAATCATTCTGGCGGCGGTGCTCTCCATCACCGGTCTGATCACGGTCGTGGTCTGCGCCAAGATCTTCTCGCTCGATAAGGGGTTGGCTGCCGGCATTGCGGCTGGCGGGCTAACGCAATCGGCCATTATTGGTACGGCTGGTGACGCCATTACCAAACTGGGTTTGGGCGCCGATGAAGTCAAACGCCTGCAGGCCAACGTGGCGATTGGCTACGCGGTGACCTACGTGTTTGGTTCGTTTGGCGCGATTATTGTCTGCGTGAACATGCTGCCCAAGCTGATGGGCCGCAGCATCCGCGAAGACGCCATTGCCGCAGAAGCCTCACAGCAGGCCGGCGTTCATGTGCTCGGGCCAGGCCAACTGGCGGCAGCGCCAGCGCTGGTTGGGCGACTGTACCGCGTCAACAAGGCCGCCGGGCGCCAGGTGGCCGAGATCGAACAGTCTTCCGAACCGCCCATCACGCTGGAAAAACTCAAACGTGATGGCAAGGTGATCGATATCGGCAGCGATACGCTCTTGCAGCAAGACGACATCGTCCTGGTGGTCGGCCGCCGGACCGCCGTGCTGGAACAAGCGCCTAGCCTGGGTGAGGAAATCCACACCGAAGAAGGCATGGATCTGGTGGTGCAGGCACGTGAACTGGTGGTCACCAGCCAGCAACTGATCGGCAAAACGATCAGGGAAATCGCTGAGCAGACCTCCCCTGTTGTCCGTCACGGCGTGTATCTGACCGGCGTGTCCCGCATGGGCAAACCACAACCGTTGGGCCCGGAAACCCGGATCGAACGCGGCGACACCGTGCAAATCTATGGCGCTGAACGCGATATCAATCGCGTAGCCGGGCAGATTGGTTACCTCGTCATCCCCAGTGACAAGACGGACTTTGTCTACATGGGTGCAGGCCTGGTGGTTGGCCTGCTGATTGGTCTTGTGGTGGTCAAGCTGGGCTCGATCCCACTGACCCTGGGCAGTGGTGGCGGCGCGTTGTTGTCCGGTTTGTTGTTTGGCTGGTATCGCGCCAAAAAACAGAACTTCGGGCTGATTCCCAATGGCGCCGTGCAATTGCTCAAAGACCTTGGGCTGGCTGGCTTTGTGGTGGTGGTGGGCTTGTCTTCCGGCCTGCAAGCGGTGGAAACCGTCCGCGCCCAGGGTCTATCCATCTTTCTGATTGGCGTGGTGGTCACCATGCTGCCCATGATTCTGACCATGCTGTTCGGGCGCTATGTGCTGCGCTATGACAACGCGGCTATTTTTGCGGGGGCGCTGTCCGGCTCGCGCAGTGCCAATCCGGCGTTTGGTGAAATCCTGACCAAGGCAGAGAACTCCGTTCCGACGGTGCCATTTGCCATTACCTACGCCCTGGCCAATGTGTTTCTGACGCTGTTGGGCCCACTGATTGTGGCCCTGGTTTGATCAACCGGGCCGGGTGTGCCGGCCCGTTCCTTTGTAAACGATGCAACAGGCATTAGGAGCTGTTTCGATGAGTACCCTCAATTTCGAAGAACTGGCTACCTTGAGTCCCTTTGAGCTCAAGGATGTGCTAATGAAGTCGGCATCCAGCAATCGTGAACGCGCCATGCTCAACGCAGGCCGTGGCAACCCGAACTTTCTGGCCACAGTGCCGCGTCACGGGTTCTTCCAGTTTGGCCTGTTTGCCATGACCGAGGCTGAGCGCTCGTTCATTTACATGCCTGAAGGCGTGGGCGGTTTTCCGCATCGCGAGGGCATCGAAGCGCGTTTCGAGATCTTCACCAATACGCACGTCGGCACTGAAGGCATCGACTTCCTGAAGTCTTCCGTGTCTTATGTCCGCGATCAACTGGGTCTGGACGCAGGCGATTTCATTTACGAGATGTGTGAAGCCATCCTGGGTTGTAACTACCCGGTGCCCGATCGCATGCTCAAACTGACCGAAGAAGTGGTGGCGCATTACATCCACCGCGAAATGGTCGGCACGCACCCGTTCCTTGGCCGTTTTGATATGTACGCGGTTGAGGGCGGCACGGCAGCCATGACCTACCTCTTCAACAGCCTGCGTGAAAACGGTCTGTTGAACCCCGGCGACACCATTGCGCTGGGCATGCCCATCTTCACCCCGTATATCGAAATCCCGGAACTGAACGACTACAAACTGCATGTGGTCACGGTGGATGCTCCGCCAGAGAACAACTGGCAATTCACCAAAAAAGAACTGGATAAACTGCTGGACCCGAAAGTCAAAGCGTTCTTCCTGGTCAACCCCAGCAACCCGCCGTCAGTGCGCATCAGCAATGACACGCTGGAATACATTGCCGAAATCGTCAGAAAGCGCCCTGACCTGATCTTGCTGACCGACGACGTGTACGGCACCTTTGCCGACGACTTTGTCTCTTTGTTTGCACTGTGCCCGTACAACACCATCCTGGTGTACTCGTTCTCCAAGTACTTTGGTGCAACGGGCTGGCGCATGGGCGTGGTGGCCACGCACGAAAACAACGTGTTTGACGAATTGATCGGCAAACTGCCCGCAGCCAAACTCAAAGAACTGGATGCGCGTTATGGCTCTATCACCACTGAGCCGCGCAAACTCAAGTTCATTGATCGCCTCGTGGCCGACAGCCGCACGGTGGCCCTGAACCACACCGCCGGTCTTTCCACCCCGGTTCAGGCGCAAATGGCACTCTTCTCGCTCTTTGCCCTGATGGACGAGCCCGAAGCCTACAAGAAGGCAATGAAGCGCATTGTTCGTCGCCGCAAGATCGCGCTGTACAAAGAAATGGGGCTGCCTGTCCCGCACGATCCGGATTCGATCGACTACTACCACTTGCTGGACTGGGAAACCATCGCCGGCCAGTTGTATGGCCAGGACTTTGTTCAGGCCATGCTCAAGCAATTCAAACCCAATGAATTCTTGCTGCGACTGGCAGAACAAACCGGCGTGGTGCTGTTGCCAGGCCGGGGCTTTGGCACCACCCACCCGTCCGGGCGTGTGTCGCTGGCCAATTTGAACGAAGTCGATTACGCCCGCATTGGTGCAGCGGTACGCAAACTGGGCACGCACTACTACGACCAGTACATGGCAAGCAAAGGGGGCAAGAAACCGGCAGAAAAAGCCGCGACGAAAGCCGCTGCGCCCGCTGCCAAAAAGGCCCCGGCCAAGCGCAAGTAAGCACCGGCAAGCCGTAACAAAAAAGCCCTGAATCATATTCAGGGCTTTTTTCATGCCTGCTACTGGTGCTGCGCAACAACTAATACTGGATCACGCCGGGCGTCCCGCCACCGGCAGACAGGACAGCGCCATTTAACGCCGCACTTCTGGGCGATGCCAGAAATGCCACGATGTCGGCGATTTCACTCGCATCCACAATGCGCCCGATGGTGTTGTGGTCGCCGGCAGTGCGTTCACTTTCTGCATCGGTCCGTTCGGTACGGGTCGCGCCAGGATGCACCGTGACCACGCTGATCCCCTGCGGCCCCAGTTCATCAGCCAGATTCTTGCTGATCGCCGCCACCCCGGCGTTGCGCAGGCTGGCGATGGGCCGGCCGGTACGGTATAGCGCCAGTCCGCCAATGTTGATAATCCGGCCCCAGCCGTTGGCCAGCAGATGCGGCGCCACAGCGCGGGCAGTACGCAAATAACCGATTACTTTCAGATCAACATCCAGTAACGCTTCTTCATCGACCACCTCAGCCAGTTTACGCGCGGGTGAAATCCCGCCGGGCACCGCCGCGGCATTGATCAGGATATCCACCCCGCCGAGTGCCTCCACCGCGTGCCTGACCAGTGCGTTGACCGAGTCCGCATTGCCGGTATCCGCGACAACTGCGAAGATTTTGCGACCGGTTTCAGCGGCGAGTTCGCGGGCGGCAGTGTCCAGATCAGAACGCCCACGGGCGGCGATGACCACGTCCGCGCCTTCGCGGGCCAATTGCCGGGCAATGGCTTTGCCGATGCCTTTGCTACCCCCGGTGACGATGGCGCGTTTGCCTTCAAGTTGCAGATCCATGCTGTGCTCCTGTCCAGATCAAGCGCTGCGGCGGGTTTCATCCGCCTCGGCGTAACGGCTGAGTGGGCGGCGCAGACCCAGGTTTTCCCGCAGGGTGGCACCTTCATATTGGGTGCGGAACAGGCCGCGTCGTTGTAGTTCCGGGATCACCAGTTCCACAAACAGCGCCAGCGATTCCGGCAAGACCGGCGGCATGATGTTGAAACCGTCAGCGGCCTCGTTTTCAAACCACAACTGGATTTCGTCGGCGATCTTTTCCGGGGTGCCGACAACAACGCGGTGACCGCGTGCGCCGGCCAGGTTTTCGTACAACTGCCGTAAAGTCAGATCCCCGCGGTGTGCCAGATCACTGACCAGCGCCAGCCGGCTGGTAGTGCCATTGGTATTGGCGGCAAACGGTGGCACCGGGCCATCCAGATCGTAGGTGGTCAGATCAACGCCGGGAAAGAACGGCTGGAGGATTGAAATACCCACGTCGCGATGGATGAGATCCTGCAATTGACGGTTATAGGCTTCGGCTTCTTCTTGCGTGCGCCCCACCACGGCAGACAAGCCGGGCATGATCTTGAGGTCATCCGGACTACGGCCATAGCGCGCCAGCCGCCCTTTCACATCCCGGTAAAACGCTTGCGCTTCTTCCAGCGTTTGCCAGGCGGCAAAGATAACTTCGGCCGTGCGCGCAGCCAGTTCACGCCCTGCATCCGATGAGCCCGCTTGTACAATCACCGGGTGGCCCTGCGGCGGGCGCGAAATATTCAGTGGCCCGGTGACAGAAAAATGCTTGCCCTTATGGTTCAACGTGTGGAGCTTGTCTGGATCGAAATAAACACCGCTGTCTTTGTCGCGCACGAATGCATCATCGTCAAAGCTGTCCCACAGGCCGGTGACCACATCCAGGAATTCTTCGGCACGCTCGTAGCGCAGTGCATGGGCCAGGTGTTCGGCCTGACCAAAGTTACCCGCAGCCTGTTCATTGCCCGTGGTCACGACATTCCATGCTGCCCGCCCTTTGGAGATATGGTCCAGCGAGGCAAACTTGCGCGCCAGCAACCACGGCTCGTTATAGGTGGTGGAGTCCGTCGCAACAAAACCGATGTGGTGTGTGGTGGCAGCCAGGGCCGCAAACAGCGTCACCGGTTCAAACGTGGCAATGCGGCCATAGCGGCTGAGGGCCGCATCGTCGCCCCTGGCGTAAATACCGGGGCTGTCGGCCAGAAACACCAGATCAAACAAGCCGCGCTCCGCAATCCGGGCCACTTGCTGGTAATGATCAATGTTGGTTCCGGAATCCGCCTGGGAGCCGGGATGCCGCCAGGCGGCGATGTGGTGGCCGGTGGCCTGGATAAAAGCGCCGAGACGCAGTTTGCGTTCGCTCATGATCAATGACACTCCGTGAAAAATCGTCTGGAGTGCTTTATGGAGCAGAAGCCGTGCCAACCACGCAGGCGGCCAGAATTCACGCCATCATGTTTGCCAACTGAGCAAAACGGCACAGTTGGCGCGACAGTTTGTGCATCCTGGCGCAGTGATCCGGAAAATTGAACCTGGGGCCAACACGGCAAAGACGTTGAATAGCTGAGCCAGGCCCAAAGCACCGCACTGACACCCAGGCACTATGGGTCAGGGCCGGGGCCAGCCGGCTGCATGTCGTACCAGGCAACTTGCACCTCGCCTAGCGACGATGTTCTTGCAGTATTTTCAGCACTTCCGCCGAAAGGGGCACACCTTGCGCCACCAGCGGGTCTGCGATTGCCCGCCATTGTGCATAAGCCAGCTTGCGCGCATCAAACAACGGCCAGACATCATCGTCCATCGCTTGTCCAAGCTGCACTCGATCTTTGGCTTCACGAAATGCAATTGAAGTTGCAATCAGTGTTTTTTCAGCATGCGCCAATTTGATTCGCGTGGTCTCGTCCATCAATGTCACTCCTTGCAACGTCACGATCATCCCCATACATCACGTGGCTGCGCTGTTTGTTATGTGCAAACACGCTGACAGACATGCTTGACCAAGTCAAATATTGTTCACGCTGCATTGCGGTACTCCTGCGTATTACCCTGGGCCACCCCATTTTGATGCGAGTGGTCCATCACCAATACCGACGAGACTCTGGCGTCATTGCAACCGTTGGCGACGAAGGCGCAGCAAGGCTGCATAAGCCTGTGCCGCTTTATAGTTACCCACGACCTCGGTCGTCAGGGAGGCCACACCGTGCTGACAAACCCAGGATACCGCCCAAACGTCCGGGCAATTTTCTTTGGCGACCACTTCAACGTTGCAGAGGCAGTTATTCATGATCGAGGCGCTGGCGGCCAGGCATTCAAAGCACTTTCTCATTGCGAACCTCTTTCTTTGGGCGTGGTTGCTCATCTCTTGGGGGCGGTGTTACCAACGAAACTTCACCCCGCCGAGCGCACCGTAGCTGCTGAAGTCCGTAGCCCATTGGCCGTGGCCTTGTGCCCAGGCGGTGGTATCCCGATCCAGGCGCGCTTCCACACCCGCTTTCAGTTCTCCCCGATTGGGGGGTGTGTCATTGGCCATGGTCTGCCCATCAAAGCTCACCGTGTCGGCATGATTGCCATGCAACCAGTTGGCTTCCACAAACGGCTGGAACCGATTGCTGCCGTTATCCACCGTTTGACGTTGATAAACCCGCACGCCGAGCCGGGTATCAAGCTGGCCACCGTTCTGGCCATTGATGCGGGTGCCTGCGCTATCCACGACATTGCCCGCGCGGTAGTTGGTGTAGACCAGTTGCGCTTGCGGTGTCGCTACCACTTGTTTGCCGTCCCGTTCGTGCACGGGCAGGTCGTACCCTGCTTCCACAGATGCGGCCAGCACCTTCGACATATACGATTGAGTGGCAAAAGCATCCGCGCTGACCTTGTTGTCGAACTGGCCGTACTGCAGCCAGGTATCCACATAGGAGCCCTTGTGTTCCGCCGCATTGCCAAACCAGGTGCCGTACAACCCGACACTGACGCCATGTACCTCGCCATTGGCCCGGGCGAGGTTGCCATCTGCGCTGACATCGGTCGAACCGGTACCAGCGCTCACCATGGCGCCGAGGTGAACACGCTGGCCGTTCTCTCTGTCCCAGCGCGCCAGCTCGCCGCCCACCTGCAGCAAATACCGCGAACTCGACTGACTCAGTTCACCCTGAGCCGCCTTGCTTTGCATGTGATCACCGGTCATCCGGGCCCACGCGCCGCGTGGTACCTCGGCGTTCTGGTCAAAATACGATTCGCCGACACGATCACGCAGGGTCTGCATTTGCCAGCCTTTGACGACAGACTGGTTAGCCAGGTACGCCCCCGGCTCCGGACGGT
>JASLES010000153.1 GCA_030151005.1 Silvimonas sp. | reverse complement strand
CAAAACTGCTCACCGCACTGCCCCTGACCATTGGCCAGAACCTGGCGCCGTACGGGCTGTTAACGCGCAAGGGCGAGACACTATCGGGCATCGGGCTGGAGTTTGTAGAGATTGTGCGCCGGATGGCGCTGCATGCGCGGGTGCATGGGGTGTAGTAGTCGGGTTCAAAGCCTTGAACCCAACTACCCCGGCAGATCTATAAGATGATTCCTCTGGCCATGGCCGCCGCGCACAGCACCATGGGCACCAGCAAAAACAGTTGCAGATAACTGATCTGCGACAGTTTTCTCGCCAGCATCAGATTCGGTGTGACATCCCCTTTACGACCACCAATCCGCCAGCGTAGCAAGGTGATCATGGGGTAGATTTCCAGCAGGAAAATCGCCACCAGACAGGCCATCTTGATGTGAAAAAAAGGCTGATGACCATAGTACACAGTGCCTTTTTCAAAACCGCCAAACGCCCGCGTCAGCCCGGTGAGCACCAGTACCAGCGCACTGATACCCCACAATGAATCGGCTAGAAAGACCTCAGGCAGATCGATCCGCGCCAATGGTTTACCCAGCACGCGCGCCCGGCCGTAAATGGCGGCAAAGGCCAGCCCCATACCCAGCAAATGAATGACAGCCAGCACCCAGCTTGAAACCATGATTCACATTCCCGACTTGGATGTCGTGAATGGTAGACCACTTTGGCCCGCTGTCCCGTAGCGGGTTCAAGTCCTTGCCAGAAACGCGACAGCGGCATCTACGCTGGCGGCGTCTTTTAATATCTTCAGGTGCCCCAGTTGTGAACTGGTACGCAGCGCGGCGCCTGGCCAGCGCGCTACCAGTGCCTCGCCTTGCGCGACAGAGACTTTGTCGTCGTCGAGATCGTGCAAAACCAATAACGGCGTATTGAGTTTCCCGGCCAGCGCAACGGGTTCCACCTCATCAAACCCCAGGCAAAAGCGCGCCTCCATACGGCTGATCATGCGCTGGATCAGCCCTTGCGAGACCCCTGTCCGGGTGCGCACGGCGTCCCATAGCGCGCCAAATTGCGTCATCGGCCCCACAAACACCGCCCGCGGGATCTTCAAGCCGCGAGAGAGTGCGTACGTTGTCCCCGCTGCGCCAAATGAATGCGCAATCACGCCATGAACCTGATCTCGCCCGGCACGTTGCGCCATGTCTTCCAGCGCTTCATGAAAATGCGGCAAGGCCACGTTGGCGCGCGGCGAGTTGCCGTGCCCTGGCACATCCACCGCCAGCACCCGAAAACCAGCAGCAAGCAACGGCGCGACCATGGCGCTCATGTGCCCGGCATGGCCGCCCCAGCCGTGTAATAGCAAGACGGCCGGTGCGCCGGTGTCACCCCACTCGTACCCGGACATCAACTCACCACGCACCCGGCTCTGCCAGCGCTGCGCCGTGGCGAGCACCGCAGTTTCTTCAGCCCGCATGGCAACTCGGGGCGGCGTGGTGAAGAGGTGTTGCAACAGTCCCGCTGCTGCCTGGGGTGCCACGGCGTTGAGCGCCGACAAACTGGTTTTCACCCACTTCGGCGCGGGTGGCTCATAAGAACGACCGGTCGTGCTTTTTTGGCGATTCGCGAAGGCAACATCAGGCTGATTCATGATCAAGCTCCGGGTAGTGGAATTACAGGGTTTGTTGTTCTGTGTTGACGCCGGGTTTATGCGGGGCGAACCGCCAATACATCCGGCTGGCGGTAAGAACGCAGCAACCGTTTAAACGCCTGCCGGGCACGCGCCTCGGCTTGTGCTTCACCCATCAGTTTGTGCGCGTGCTGGAACACCATGACAATGCCGACAAACTCAAAGGCAAACTGGCCCGGATCACAATCTGGCCGGAATTCACCTTCGGTAATGGCCGTAGCCGCCACGCGGGCCACAGAGCCGCCGAACTCGCGCCAGCAATTGACCAGCACGTCGCGAATCTCACCGGGTCGGTCATCGTATTCATGCGCCAGCGCCATAAAAATGCAGGAACCCTGGCTGGCCTGGCCACGTATCCAGGCCAGGTAACGGTCAAACAGGCCATTCAGCCGCGTCATGCCGCGTGGCAATGCCACCGCTGGGGCCATGACTTCGGCCACAAAGCGCTCGCGCGCCAGTTCCAGCACGGCCAGTTGCAGCGCTTCTTTGGATTTGAAATGCGCAAACAGCCCGCTTTTGGAGATCTCCATGCTGGTGGCAAGACCGCCAAGGCTCAACCCCTCCAGCCCCACCTGCCCTGCGAGCATCAGCGCATGTTCAATGATGTCTTGTCTTTTCTGTTCGCCTTTTCCCATGCGCTGAAAATTAGCACGATCGGTCGTTTTATACAAACCGCATAAATGGGCGAGATGCCAGACGGTCATTCGCGGGTTATTCCGCTTTTTGCCACACCGCAACAGCATGGCTTTTATGACATCCGGATCACTGCCAGAATGGCCTTATCAAGCTGTGCCTATTCCAACAATACGACTCTGCGAGTGACCTGTTACATGTCTGCTGCCCGCGTGTTTGCACTCACGCTGTTTGCCATGGTGGCCTTTGCCGGCAACTCTATCCTGTGCCGTCTGGCACTGAAAAACACAGCGATCGATCCCGCCAGTTTCACACTCATCCGCATTACCTCCGGCGCGGCCGTGCTGGCCATGTTGGTCTCTTTGCGCCAGCAGCGGCCACGTTTCAAAGGTAACCTGGCGTCATCCTGGGCCCTGTTCATTTATGCAGCGGGTTTTTCGTATGCTTATGTGAATCTGCCAGCGGCGGCAGGCGCGCTGATTTTGTTTGGCGCCGTGCAGATCAGCATGATTGGCTACGGCTTGTGGCGCGGAGAACGGCTCTCGCCTTTGCAATGGCTGGGCATGTTACTGGCAACGGCGGGGGTCATCGGCTTGATGCTGCCCGGCTTGTCCGCCCCACCGGTGCCCTCATCACTACTGATGATTGCCGCAGGCGTGGCGTGGGGCGTGTATTCCCTGCGCGGGCGCGGCGCGGGCGACCCCACCGCTGTCACTGCCGGCAATTTCTTGCGGGCGACGCCCATTGCGTTGGGTTGCTGGATCATCGTATTGCAACACACGCATTTTGATACGCCGGGTGTTCTTTATGCACTGGCCTCTGGCGTGATCACCTCTGGTCTGGGTTATGCGCTGTGGTACCGCGTATTACCCGCGCTGGCGGCCACCACGGCGGCGATTGTGCAGTTGTCTGTACCTGCCATTGCCGCTATTGGCGCGGTGTTGTTTCTGCATGAACCGCTGGGCTTGCGGCTAATTCTGGCGTCTGTGGCGATTCTGGGCGGGATTGTGCTGGTGATTTTGAATCGGC
>JASLES010000061.1 GCA_030151005.1 Silvimonas sp. | reverse complement strand
GACCCTGGCCGCATCGACCTCGTACGGCAGGTGGTACAGGCGCACGCATATTGGCGGCTCAAGGGGCTGGCGGTAGATCTGGTCATTCTCAATGAAGACCACATGGGCTACCGGCAATCCTTGCAAGATCAGATCATGGGGCTGATTTCGGCCGGGATGGAGGCCAGTACCAACGACAAGCCAGGCGGGATTTTTGTGCGCAATGGCGATCAGATGTCGATAGAAGACCGCACGTTGTTGCATACCGTGGCGCGCATCATCATTACCGACACCCGTGGCAGCTTGCAAGATCAGGTCACTCGCCGCGGTGCCCTCAGCGTGACACCGCCGCCGCTGCCAGTGAACAGTACGGTGGGTACACCACTGCCAGAAGCACCCCGCCGGGAAACCGTCGATCTGCAGTTTCACAATGGCACGGGCGGTTTCTCGGCAGATGGCCGCGAATACGTCATCAGCACCCGTGACAACCAGCGCACGCCGGTGCCGTGGTCCAACATGCTGGCCAACAGCGACTTTGGCACGATGATTTCGGAAAGTGGCATGGCCTATACCTGGCGCGGCAATGCGCACGAGTTCCGCTTGACGCCGTGGTACAACGATCCGGTGCAGGATACCGGCGGTGAAATCATTTATCTGCGGGATGAAGAAACCGGCAAATACTGGTCGCCTACACCGCTGCCGGTACGCGGCACGGGCGAATATATAACCCGTCACGGCTTTGGCTACAGCGTGTTTGAACACGAAGAGAACGGCATCCGCACAGAATTGTGGGTATACGTAGCGCTGGACGCACCGGTGAAGTTCTCACGGTTGAAGATACGGAATGTCTCTGGCCGTACCCGCAAACTGACGGCCACCGGTTACGTCGAGTGGACCCTGGGCGAGCTGCGCGCCAAGACCGCACCGTTTGTGGTGACAGAGGTCTCGGCCACCAACGGCGCGCTCTACGCCCGCAACAGCTATACCGCCAGCGCCGGCACGCAAGTGGCGTTTTTTGATGTGGATGATCCGCTGCGAGAGATCACCGCAGATCGGCGCGAGTTTATTGGTCGGGGCGGCACGCATGCCCGCCCGGCCGCCATGGAGCGCACGCGTCTGTCTGGGCGCGTGGGCGCTGCGCTGGACCCTTGCGGGGCCATCCAGGTGCCATTCTCTCTGGTAGATGGTCAGGAGCGGGAGATCACCTTCCGCCTGGGCGCAGGGCAGGACATGACCGAGGCAGACTCGCTGGTACCCCGCCTGCGTGGCGCGGCCACGGCGGCCGACGCGCTGGAACATGTTCGCCAATACTGGCAGCGCGTGCTGGACACTGTCCAGGTGCAGACGCCGGACCCGGCCATCAACGTTCTTGCCAATGGCTGGCTGGTTTATCAGGTGCTGGCTTGCCGCCTGTGGGGCCGCAGCGGGTATTACCAGTCTGGCGGCGCATTTGGTTACCGCGACCAGATTCAGGACACCATGGCGCTGGTCCATGCAGAACCTGTACGCATGCGTGAACACCTGCTGCTGTGCGCCAGCCGCCAGTTTATGGATGGCGATGTCCAGCATTGGTGGCACCCGCCCACCGGCGCGGGCGTACGTACCCGCTGCTCGGACGATTATCTGTGGCTGCCCATGGCGATCTGCCGTTATGTGGAAACCACGGGCGACACCGCCATTCTGGACGAAACCGTGCCTTACCTGACCGGCCGGCCGCTCAACCCGGACGAAGAAAACTGGTACGACCTGCCCGGCGTCAGCGATATCCGCGAACCGCTATACCAGCATGGCATGCGCGCGCTATTACATGGTCTGCGTTACGGCCCGCACGACCTCCCGCTGATGGGTTCGGGCGACTGGAACGACGGCATGAACCTGGTGGGCGAACACGGCGTGGGCGAGAGCGTCTGGCTGGGGTTTTTCCTGTATGAAGTCTTGCAGCAGTACGGCAAGCTGGCCCGTCAACATGGCGACGTGGCCTTTGCCGAGCGCTGCGCTCAGGAAGCGGCGCAATTGCAGCGGTCGCTGGAAACCCACGCCTGGGATGGCGAATGGTACAAGCGCGCCTGGTTTGATGACGGCACCCCGCTGGGCACGGCCACCAACACGGAATGCCGCATCGACTCCATCGCCCAAAGCTGGTCCGTGTTGTCTGGCGCGGGCGATCCGGAGCGCGCCCACCGCGCCATGCAGTCGCTCAATCAACATCTGGTGCGGCGTGAAGACAAACTGATCCAGTTGCTGGAGCCACCGTTTGACAAAGGCCATCTGGAGCCAGGTTACATCAAGGGTTACGTGCCGGGCGTGCGCGAGAACGGCGGCCAGTACACCCACGCAGCCGTGTGGGCGACCATGGCGTTTGCCCATATGGGCGACAGCAAAAATGCCTGGGAACTGATGAACCTGATCAACCCGGTCAACCACGCGCGAGATGCCGCAGAAGTGGCGCAATACAAGGTAGAACCGTACGTGGCAGCGGCCGACGTCTATGGTGTCGCGCCCCACACCGGCCGCGGCGGCTGGACGTGGTACACCGGCTCTGCCGGCTGGATGTACCGGCTGATTGTGGAATCCCTGCTGGGTATCCACCGCGAGGCCGACACCCTGCGTCTGACCCCCCTGCTACCGCCAGACTGGCCCGGCTTTGAAATGACCTACCGCTTTGGCCAGAGCACCTGGCGCATTCATATCCGGCACAGTGAACTTGCCCAATCCCGGTTGACCGTGGATGGCGAGGAGCAGCAAGGGACAGTGTTGCACCTGAAGGACGACCACGCAGAGCATTGGGTGGAATTGCAACTCACCAACACGTAGCCCGGATGACGCCGAAGGCGGGCGTCCGGGCTACGTGTTGGTCCTGCGCGGGGCGTTACTGCCCCGCCAGTTCATCCATAAAGCGTGCCATTTCAATATCCAGCGCCGACACCCCTTTGGCGTCGTGCGTGGTCAGGATGACTTCTACCCGGTTGTAAACGTTGAACCATTCCGGATGGTGGTTCATCTGTTCTGCCTTGAGCGCCACACGACTCATGAAACCAAAGGCGGTGTTGAAGTCCTTGAACTTGAAATTGCGGCAGATGGCATCGCGATCTTTCACGTTCTGCCAACCAGGCAGGCTTTGCAGCACCGCTGCGCGTTCGGTTTCGGGGATTTTATGGGCGGTCATTGGGGGCTCCTCAGGCATCTTCGGTGTCTGGCCAGCCTTCCCCTGTACCCCGGTGCAAGACGGTGTCCCCGGGCAGGATCTCCCCGGCGGGGATTTCCGGATTGTGGGCAATGGCCGCATACAGCGGCGCAAAGTCAGGTTCGGTGGCCTTGAACAGTTGCTCGAAACTGTCGATCACAAAATACGTTTTCTGGAACGAGTCATAGCGATAGCGGGTTTTCATGATCCGTGTCAGATCAAACCCCAGCCGGTTGGGGCTGTCGCTTTCCAGACTGTAGTGGGACTCAGAACTGGAAGATAAAATCCCGGCGCCATAAATCCGCAGCCCTTTGGGCGTGTTGATCAGGCCAAACTCCACGGTAAACCAGTATAGCCGCGCCAGCATGTCCAGCCCGCCCAGGCTGTCAGCTTTGACACCGCCCTTGCCGTAGGCCTGCACATAATCGGCAAACACGGGGTTCATCAAGAGCGGCACATGCCCGAACAGGTCATGAAAAATGTCCGGCTCAGGCAGGTAATCCAGATTGTCCGGTTCACGAATCCACCAGGTGACCGGAAAGCGCCGGTGGGCCAGATGTTCAAAGAACACATCACCAGGGATCAGCCCGGGCACGGCGACCAGTTGCCAGCCGGTGGCCGCCATCAGGTGGCGGTTGAGTTCGGCAAAATCCGGGATACGCGTCGGGCTGACTTCCAGCGCGGCAATGCCTTCCAGATATTCATCACAGGCGCGGCCAGGCAAGAGCGCCACCTGGCGCGCGTATAACGTCGCCCACGTGGCGTGGTCTGCCGCCGTATAGCGGTCCAGCGGCTGGGGCATGGTGTAGTCCACATCGTGACTGAGCCCCGCGTTCTTGCGGACGGTGATGTCAGGCACGACAAATTCTTCAGCCTGGTTCATGGTGTTATTCCTGTTTGCGCCATGTACACAGTCTACGGCGGACTCCACGCGCAATTTGCGCAAAATGGCCCCGTTTTTTCTCTATTCATGCGGATAACGTGCAATGATGGATATATCCATGCATGGAATCTGCACAAAATGCTAGACAAGTTTGATTACCAGATTCTGGAGCAACTCCAGAAAGACGCCCGCGCATCGCACCAGCAACTGAGCCAGCATGTGCCGTTGTCACCCTCGCAAATTGGCCGGCGCATCCAGCGGATGGAAGAATCCGGCGTGGTGCGCGGTTACCGCGTAACGCTGGACCCGGAGCTATTGGGCTTGTCTGTGCAAGCCTTTGTCAGCGTGATTCTGGAGCGTCATGGCGAAGTGGCGATCCGCGAGTTTGCCGCTGCCGTGCAGGCCATGCCGGAAGTGCTGGAAGGCTTTGGCATTACCGGGGATGCCGACTACCTCTTGCGGGTGATCGTGCCAGACTTGCCCGCATTGTCGCGCTTTGTGATGCACAAACTCACCAGCTTGCCAGGCGTACGCAGCGTGAAATCCAGCGTGGCGCTGGCACCGGTCAAACACACGGCGTCCTTGCCACTGCCAATGCCAGTGGGGAAAGGGTGAGCACAGCAAGTAGCCCGGATGAAGCGCAGCGAGAATCCGGGGCAACAAAGTGAAGAGGTTCTTGTAAAGGGCAGCCATCCCGGATTCCCTGCCCGATGGG
>JASLES010000503.1 GCA_030151005.1 Silvimonas sp. | reverse complement strand
GGCAGATGCGGCAAAGCGGCTTAGCTTGTCGGCAAGCCGCTCAGGTGCGAGTTCATACCCTAATTGTGGCAACAAGGCGCTGATGGCTGCGGCGTCTGTCGGTACGGCTGGGCGAATGTGCACGGGCAGCCCGCTCATACGTGGGCTTTACCGGTGGTTTGCAGAAAGTCGCTGACCGCAGTGCGTACTGCATCGGGCAAGTCGGGGCGCAGGCAGTTGATCGCCGTGACGTCGTCCATGCCACGCAGCCAGGTCAGCTGCCGTTTGGCCAGCTGGCGGGTGGCGGCCAGACCCTTTTCGCGCAGCGCGGGCAGGTCAATCAAACCGTCCAGGTAGTCCCAAGTCTGGCGGTAACCAACGCAACGCATGGAGGGCAACTCTGGCGTCAGTGCGTATTGCTGGCGTAACTGGCGGACTTCTTCAATCAGGCCGCCGTGCAGCATCTGGTCGAACCGGATCGCAATGCGTTCGTGCAACACCGCGCGGTCATCTGGCAGCAGTGCCAGTTTAAGCAAGTGATACGGCACCGGGCCGGCAGCGGGCTCTGCCAGCAGGTCTGACATGGGGCGGCCAGACAAGATGCAGATTTCCAGCGCGCGCTCAATGCGTTGCGAGTCTCCCGGTTCCAGCCTTGCGGCGGTGGGCGGGTCTAGCCTTGCCAGCTTTTCGTGCATGGCCGGCCAGCCCAGTTGGGCGGCTTCGGCGTGCAGTTCTGCCCGCAGTGCCGGGTTGGCTTGTGGCAGATCGTGGATACCGTGCTGCAGCGTGTTGAAGTACAACATCGTGCCGCCGACCAGTACGGGCACTTTGCCGCGTGCGGTGATGTCCTGCATCAATACCAGGGCGTCGGTACGAAACTGCGCCGCTGAGTAGGCTTGCTCTGGCGTAATGACGTCGATCAGGTGATGTGGCGCACGCGCTAGTTCATCCGCAGTGGGCTTGGCGGTGCCAATGTTCATGTCTTTGAACACCAACGCAGAATCCACCGAGATCAACTCTACCGGTAGTCCGGATTCAATCAACCCGATGGCGCTGGCGGTTTTGCCGCTGGCGGTCGGGCCCATCAGGAAAATAGCAGGGGGCAAAGGCGTATTCATGTGCGGCTCCGGCGGCGGGAGTACCAGTTGAGCGCCAGGCTGGTGACCATGGCAACGACGGCGGAGGGCAATGCGGCCCACGCGCCCATGGTTGCGGTCAGCGGCACCAGCAACAAAAAGCTCAGGGCAAAGCCAATCAGCCCAATCAGAAAGCCCCGCACCTGGTAGACCACGCCATTGCTGTCACCACGCGCGCGGGTGAAAGCGGGAATCACCGTGGCCGCCACCGGGCCGCCAGACAAAACGCCGGTCAGTGAGGTACCCAGTTGCTGCGACAGCGTGGTCAGCGTCGCCACCAGGGCCAGCGCTACCAGCATGCGTGCAATAAGTTCGCTGTGTGGCAACGGCCGGGACACCGGGGCTTCGGTTATTCGCGGCAAGAGATAGATGGCAATCCAGAGCGCCGGAATCGCGCCCCAGCGCACCCAGTCCTGCTGGGCGAGGCCACTGGCAGCCAGTGCCCAGGCGGCGATCAGGTACACGACCCAGCCGCAAGCCAGCATGCCGGCCCAACCAAAACGACGGCTGCTCCAACCCAGCGCAATCATGTACACCGCGTTGGCCCACAAGCCCGACGGCGCGCTGTACGCCGTCGCCATGGTGTAGTCCTGCCCATAGGCCAGCCACAAGGTCGTCATGACGCAGGCGGCAATCAGCGGCAAGCCGCCAATCACGCCGGCAATAGTTGGGCCCCAGCGTTTACCGGCCAGGCTGGCGAGTGCAATGACGGCGGGGCCGGCAAAGAGTTTGGCAATCAATACTGAGTTCATAGATGTTCCGCTCACTGACCGCGCATGAACATCTTGTCCAGATCATGCATGGTCAGGCGGAACCACGTTGGGCGGCCGTGGTTACACTGGCCGGAGCGTTCGGTGGCTTCCATCTCGCGCAAAAGTGCGTTCATTTCCGGGATGGTCAGGCTGCGATTGGCCCGCACTGCGCCATGGCAAGCCATGGTGGCCAGCAACTCGTTACGCCGCCCAGTCAGCATCTGGCTGGCGCCAACTTCACGCACATCCTTGAGTACCGAGCGCGCCAGTTCAACCGCGTCGGCGTCTTTCAACAACATGGGTATGCCGCGAATGGCCAGTTGTGTGGGCGAGGCGACAGAGATATCAAACCCCAGTTGTGCCAGCGCATCGCGGTGGTCTTCCACGGCGGCGACTTCAAAGCGGTCTGCGCCAAACAGATGCGGGATCAACAGCGGTTGGCTGGGCATTTGGTCCAGATCCAGCGCGTTCTTGAGTTTTTCGTACACCACCCGCTCATGCGCGGCGTGCATATCGACCACAATCAGCCCCTCAGCCGCTTGCGCCAGAATGTACACGCCGTGAATCTGCGCCACGGCAAAACCCAGCGGCGGAATGCCGTTTTCATTTTCTGCCGGCATGACCTGACGCGCAGGCGGCACGGCCGGGCGTGGCGACCAGGCTGTTGGGCTGGCCAGGGTGGTGATGTCAGCCGCATCTGCCGCGGTGGGTTGCCATGCCGGTTGCGGCGCGGTCGGGTCGCGCTTCAGATCACCAAACATCCGGTCGTACACCGCCATAGGCTCTTGTACCACCGGGATATTCATCGGTTGCTGCCGCCAGACGGGCTGGCTATAGGCTGGTGCAGCGGCTGGCGCTGCGGATTGCGGGGTGAGGATTTCGCCGGTTTCCGGATCAACACCGGCGGGCGCTGTGCCCGCTTTGGTTCCGGCCAGCGCCTTGGTCAGGCTGCGCAGCATGAAACCATAAATGGCTTGTGATTCGCGAAAACGCACTTCGATCTTGGTCGGATGCACGTTCACATCCACGCCATCCGGGTCCAGTTCCAGGAACAGGCAATAGGCCGCGTGACGATCGTGATGCAGTACGTCGCGGTAGGCCTCACGCAAGGCGTGGGCAATCACCTTGTCGCGTACAAAGCGGCCATTCACAAAGAAATACTGCGCATCGCGCGAGCCTTTACTCAGCGTCGGGCTGCCCGCCAGGCCCCACAAGCGCAGCGGCCCGGCGCGTTCTTCTACTTGCACGGCCGATTGCGCAAACTCGTCACCCAAGAGGGCCGCGCAACGCTTGAGCACATCGCCGCGCATGACCCGCAAACTGGCGCGGTTGTTGTGAATCAGCGTGAATTGTTTGTCCGGATTGGCCAGCGCCAGGCGCTTGACCATGTCTTCACAATGCGCAAACTCGGTGCCGTCTGACTTCAAAAACTTGCGACGGGCCGGCGTCTGGTAATAGAGGTCATGCACTTCAATGGTGGTGCCCACCGCCAATGCAGCGGGCTCGGCATCGTGCAGCCGGCCATGGTCAGACTCAATGCGCCAGGCGTGCGCTGCGCCATTGAAACGGCTGGTCAGTGTCAGGCGTGAGACGGATGCAATTGATGCCAGCCCTTCACCGCGAAAACCCAGCGTAGAGACTTTCTGCAAGTCGTCAAAGTCCCGGATTTTGCTGGTGGCGTGCCGATGCAGCGCCAGGGCCAGGTCTTCACGCTCAATACCAATGCCGTCATCGATCACCTTGATCAGCTTGGTCCCGCCAGCCGCCAGTTCTACGCCAATGTTCTCGGCACCGGCATCCAGGCTGTTTTCCAGCAATTCTTTCAGGGCAGAGGCAGGGCGCTCGACCACTTCACCAGCGGCGATCTGGTTAACCAGTTGGTCGGACAAAAGCTGGATGCGGGGCATGGTAGGCCAAGGCGGGGCAAAGACCGGATTATACCAGCGGCAACCGGCTGGCCAGGTGTCGCATAATTAGATGTTGGTTATATTGATGTGAAAACTAATTCTTCTACGGAATATTGAAAACCGGCGGGCGCTGGCGCAATCTGCTGTTTTCCCAACGAAGGAGCCGTAGCGATGAAGTTCGATACCCTGGCCATCCACGCTGGTTTTGATGGCGACCCGACCACCCGCGCGGTGGCCGTACCGATCTATCAGACCACCAGTTACTCGTTTGACGACACCCAGCACGGCGCCGACCTGTTTGACCTGAAAGTGGCGGGAAACATCTACACCCGCATCATGAACCCCACCACCGACGTGCTGGAAAAACGCCTGGCCGCGCTGGAGGGCGGGATCGGGGCGCTGGCGCTGGCTTCGGGTCAGGCCGCCATTACGTATTCCATCCTGACCATTGCGGAAGCGGGCGACAACATCATTGCCACCAGCACACTGTACGGTGGCACCTACAACCTGTTCGCGCACACGCTGCCGCAATACGGGATTGAGGTGCGCTTTACCGATGCCAAAGACCCGCAAGCGGCCGCCAGGCTGATCGATAGCCGCACCAAGGCGGTGTTTGTTGAGTCGATTGGCAATCCGCTGGGCAACGTGGTGGATTTCGCCGCCTTTGCCGACGTCGCCCATGCCGGCGGGGTGCCGCTGATTGTCGATAATACGGTGCCGACGCCCTATCTCACCCGCCCGTTTGAACACGGTGCGGATATCGTGGTGCATTCGCTGACCAAATATATTGGGGGCCATGGCACCAGTATTGGCGGGGCTATTGTGGACTCCGGCAAGTTCCCGTGGGCCAAACACAAGACCCGCTTCAAACGGCTGAACGAACCGGAAGTCAGCTACCACGGCGTGGTCTACACCGAGGCACTGGGTGAGGCCGCCTATATTGGCCGGGCGCGCACCGTACCGCTGCGCAATATGGGCGCGGCCATTTCGCCGTTCAACGCCTTCCTCATCTTGCAGGGCCTGGAAACCCTGGGCCTGCGGCTGGATCGCCACTCGGAAAACGCGCTCAAGGCGGCGCAGTTCCTGAAAACCCACCGCGCGGTGGAATGGGTCAATTACGCCGGTCTGCCGGAACACCCCTCGCACGCGCTGGTGCAGAAGTATTTTGGCGGCAAGGCTTCTGGCCTGCTGACCTTTGGCGTGAAGGGCGGCCGGGCCGCTGGTGCGCGCTTCCAGGACGCGCTGCAGCTGATCACGCGGCTGGTGAACATTGGTGATGCAAAGAGCCTTGCTTGCCATCCGGCCAGCACCACACACCGGCAACTCTCGCCGGAAGAACTGGCCAAAGCTGGCGTGACGGAAGATACGGTGCGCTTGTCGATCGGGATTGAGCATATCGACGACATCATTGCTGATTTGCAGCAGGCGCTGGATAAGGCTGCATAAGCCTGGGATTGCCTTGAATACAAAAATGCCAGCGATCGTTGCTGGCATTTTTGTTTGTACAGGCGTTTGCGCTGGTGTCACCGGCAGGGCAAGGATGAGAGGGATCTATTGTGACCCACTGGCGCATCATTCACGACCTCGGCGGCCCCCTGGCGGAATCCAGCCGGGCCACCGCAGGTGGTCTTTGCCATGCTGGCTGTAGGGTGGATTTGGAGCGTGAGCGATAATCCACCGTTGCGGCGTTTGTTAGCGCCTGACGGCGCGGTGTTTAAAAGCATTTGATAA
>JASLES010000472.1 GCA_030151005.1 Silvimonas sp. | reverse complement strand
CTGCGCACGCGCTGGCCATAAAAACCCCAGCGCTCGTTCCAGTGTTTGCGGTACTCCGGTTGCTTGAGCGAACGCCGCCACAAATAGAGCATGACCAGTGGCGTGAGCAGCCACAGCAAGGCTGAATAGAACGCGCGGATCATGCCCGACGGCCCGCCATGGCGGCCTGCCAGACTTCGTCCACGTCGGGCGAAGCGCCATTCTGGCCGACATTCACCGCATAGGTGGAAGCCAGCACGCCGTTTTCCACCGGGTCAGAGGCCAGGAAAATGGCTACCACCGGGGTGGCCATCGCGGCCGCCAGATGGGCAAGGCCGGTATCTACCCCGATCACCACCCGCGCATCGGCCAGTAACGTGGCGGCGGCATCCAGCGGCATTTTCGGGGCAACACAGGCGTCCGGGATCGCCTTGGCAATCCGCTCCGCCCGGGCTTGTTCCTGAGGGTTGCCCCAAGGCAGCACGCAAGCAAGCCCCAGATCGGCAAACCGTTGGCCCAGCGTGATCCAGCGCGCCTCTGGCCACTCTTTTTCCGGACGACTGGTGGCAGTCAGCAGCACCACGTAGGGCTGTACTGGTAGCCATGACAGGGTGATGTCCGGCCGCGCCAGACCATAATCAATATTGACGGGCAAAGGGTAATCAAACGCTTGCGCGGCCAGTTTGCGCACCCGGTTGATGGCATGTTGGTGCCAGACAATGGGGTAACTTTTCTGATAAGCCAGCGCTGCCAGTGCTTCACGCGCGCTGTGGCGATCCGGGCCGGCAATGGGGCCGCGGGCCATCCGGGCAAAGAACACGCTTTTGACGAGGCCTTGCACGTCCAGAATCAGGTCATATGAGGATTCGCCCAGTGCTTTACGGGCTGCACCGAACTCCCGCCAGCTTTGGCCGGACAGCGGGGCCTTGCGCCAGCGGCGCAAAGCCACCGGGATAATGCGGTCTACCGCAGGATGTAATCGGGGCAGGGTCTGGAAGCCTTCTTCCACAACCCAGTCCAGTTTCAGGCCAGGAATGGCCTGAGCCATGTCGGTCACTGCCGGCATGGCGTTGATGATGTCGCCCATTGAAGACAGGCGTACAAGCAGAATTTTCGACATGGGCGGCATTCTAGCAGGCTGGCGGCGCTGGCGGATGGCCGCGCGAAGGCTACACTGGTTAGAGTTATTCATATTGCATATTGGATATTGGGAATGCAGCCCATGCCAAACGTACCGGTTTCATTTGTCTGGTTTCTCGCCGCATCTGGTTGGGTGGTTGCGGCGCTGGCTTTGTGCGCATGGTATTTCGAGCGTACCCGGCACAAAACCTTTATCGTCAAGCAGGCCCGTCGTGCCGGGCTGGATGTACAAACCGGCCTGAGTTCGCGCGATCGGTTCCTGGCCGATGCCGGGGCCTCTATCAACCGCGCCCAGCGCACGCATGCATCCATCTGCGTGTTGTTGGTCTGCGTCGAGAAACTGGAGCAGCTGGAGCAGGGTTACGGCCCGCTGGCGCGTGACATGGTGCTGCGGCAATTGGCGACATTGTGTCGCACCAACGTACGGGACTTTGACATTGTCGGGCGTTTCTCTCCCAGTGAAGTGGCGCTGGTGCTGATGGATATCGACCTGCCCGGTGCGCACGTTGTGGCTAACCGCCTGGTAAATCGCAAACCCGCGCAAATGGTGACCTTGCCGGACGCCCGCGTGATCAATTTCTCGCTGGAATGGGGGCTGGCCCAACTGCGGAGCGAAGCTGATACGATTGAAGACCTGATGTTGGCTGCAGATGCCGATCTGGTCGCCAGCCGCGCCCGCAAAAACCGGCCAGAACTGCAGGTCATTGCCGGTGGCAAGGCCGTCGGAGCGGTGTAACCGGCGTGGCAGGATCAACGCGTGAACCTGAGCCCGTGATGCGGGCCAGGTCTGATTGTTTTTGTCTGGTTCAGCGTCTTATGAAGATCATTCGATTACTTGAAGTCTGGGAGAAAGGCATGGATGGCTGCTTTGTCGGCCATGTGCCGGTAGCGACCACCGTCACCACGCCATTCCTGCTGGGCCTGTTTGCGCACGAGCAAGATCGGCCCGACCCGGAAATGAAGCTCTCCTACATGCTCGACGCGGCTCGCGCCGCGCGCTTGCAGCCGTATGTGGCAGAGCAACTGTTGCCAGAGCGGTACGACTATATCCTCACCGCACACGGTATCCCGGACGAACTTTGACGGGCTTAGCTGGCCAGTGCGGCCTCGTAAACTGCCAGGTCCTGGTCAGAGAAGCAACAAAAGAGGATGTCCTGCGGCGCCTGCGGATAGTTGGCGGCTTCTTTGCGCACCGTGTCTACCGCAATGCGTGTGGCCTCGACCAGCGGATAACCGTATACGCCTGTGCTGATAGCGGGGAACGCAATGGTGCGCACGCCGTGTTTTGCCGCCAGGCGCATCGACTCCCGGTAGCTGGCGGTTAGCAGCGCGGCTTCGTTGTCCTTGCCGCCGTGCCAGACTGGCCCGGGCGTATGGATCACAAAGCGTGCAGGCAGGCGGTAGCCCTGAGTGATGCGGGCCTCGCCGGTATGGCAGCCACCCAGCGTGCGGCACTCGGCCAGCAGTTCTGGTCCGGCCGCGCGGTGAATTGCGCCATCCACCCCGCCTCCGCCCAGTAACGTGGTGTTGGCCGCATTGACAATGCAATCTACATCCAGCGTGGTGATATCGGCGCGCAGGGCGCGAAGGACAGCCATGCCAGGGGTTTCTCCGAATCCTGGAAAAAAGAAACCCCGGCCCAAGGGGAGAATGACCGGGGTGTAATACGCCTTGGCATTTGGCCAAGGCACCCGCTCAGGGAGGAAAAGCGGGAGGTGCAGGGGCGCACCCAGATTTCAGGGTAGAAAGGTTCGCGCAAAGTTCAAGGAATACTATTCGCCGTTCGTCAATTCGACGCTGTCAGCGACAGGTTCAGCAAACCAGGCCCCCACAATTTTCTCGGTTTCTTCAACCCCTTGTTTTTTAAGGCTGGAGAACAACTGAACGGTGACTTGCGGGTTATTGGCAAACTCTTTTTGCACACCACGTAACGCGTTGGTGCGCTCCTGATTGGAGAGTTTGTCGGACTTGGTCAACAGGCAATGAACGGGTTTGCCGGTCGGCAAAAACCAGTCCAGCATGCGCCGGTCCAGTTCGGTGAGTGGCCGACGCGAATCCATGATCAGCACAAGGCCGATCAGGTTATCGCGCTCTTTCAGGTAGCGGCCAAGCAGGCCTTCCCAGTGTGCACGCACGGCGGCGGGCACTTCGGCGTAACCGTAACCGGGCAAATCGACGAGACGTTTAAGCTCGTCACTGCCGAAGGTGAAATAGTTGATATGCTGGGTACGGCCAGGCGTCTTGGAGACGTACGCCAGGCGTGTGTGGTTAGCCAGAGTATTAATTGCGCTGGATTTGCCGGCATTGGAGCGGCCAGCAAATGCAACTTCACGCCCTTCAAGGGGTAAAGTTCGCAAATCATTGACCGTGGTTAAAAATTTGAGTCCGCGAAACAGCGACATGGTGTCCGTGCTATGTATGGTCTAGATTAGTCTTGATATAGAATATCAGGATTTGGTCCGTCAGCCGCTGTAGATGCCTGATGGGCACATCAAAATTCAAATGATCAATTAGGGAAGGGAGCCAAGTTATGCGCAGAGCGCCTGTCGCAGCCTTGCTTGCTGCACTGACGTTGATGAGCACCGGTATTTTTGCAGCCACCACCAAAGGCGACCCCGCCAAGGGCAAAGAGATCGTTGATAAAGTCTGCGCTGCCTGTCATGGCGCCGACGGCAATAGCGTAATTCCCGCCAATCCCAGCCTGGCGGGCCAGCATCCCGAATACCTCTACAAGCAGCTGACCGAGTTCAAAACGCAAAAGCGCAAGAACCCTGTGATGCTGGGTATGGCCGCGACCCTGTCGGATGACGACATGCATAACGTCGCTGCCTACTTCTCTACGCAGAAAGCCAAAGAAGGTGGCGCTTCAGACAAAACGCTGATCGCTGCGGGCGAGAAAATCTACCGCGGTGGTATCGCAGCCAAGAATGTGCCGGCCTGTATGGCCTGTCACGGCCCCAGCGGTGCCGGTATTCCGGTGCAATATCCGCGTGTGGCCGGACAGCATTCGGCCTACGTGATTGGCGAACTTGACCTGTTCCGCTCTGGCGAGCGTGCCAATGGCCCGATGATGAACGATATCTCGGCCCGTCTCTCGGACCAGGAAATCAAATCGGTGGCCGAGTACATCCAGTCTTTGCATTGATTGATGAATCATCGCAGACTGGGTGAACGTCATGGCCGGTGCCATGCAACTTTAACCTTGGCAGCTTATTCTGGAGGGGCGGAAGAAAACCGCCCCTCTTTTGCGTTATGAACCAGAACATACCCCTACGCCCGCCCCGCACCGTCCCGTTCAGTCGCGCGCTGTACGATCTTTTTTCCTCCATGCGGTTTGCCGTCAGCCTGCTGACGGTGCTGGCTATTGCATCGGTCATTGGCACCGTGCTCAAGCAAGGTGAGCAATATGTCGATTACCGCATCGAATTTGGCGAATTCTGGTTTGCCATCTTCAAGCCAATCGGCTTGTTTGATGTCTATCACACCAGCTGGTTTTTGCTGATTCTGGGTTTTCTGGTGCTTTCCACCACGCTGTGCATCTGGCGTCACGCGCCGGGCATGCTGCTGGATATCCGCAGCTACCGGGAAAACGCCAGCCGCAATTCTTTACGCCTGATGCCGCACCATGCCGAAATGGATGGCGAGCCAGAACGTGAAACCGTACAAAACTATCTGCGCCAGGCCGGTTACCGCTGGCGCGTGCAGGACAAAGATGGCGTACACATGCTGGCTGCCAAAAAAGGCGTGGGTCAGCGGTTGGGGTATTTCTTTGCGCATGCCGCCATCGTGGTGATCTGTATTGGTGGCTTGATGGATGGCAATCTGCCGCTCAAGCTGCGGGAACTCGTTGGTAACAAGGTCGAAGAAACCCGTGACGTGCCGCAAAGCAAGGTACCGCCGCAGAGTCGTTTGTCGCCAGACAACCTCTCTTTTCGCGGCAATGTGACGCTGCCCGAAGGCGCGGTGGCTGATGTGGTGTTTCTGAACTCGGGCGACGGTTTCTTTGTGCAGGACTTGCCGTTTGCCCTGCGTCTCAAGCAATTTCAGGTCGACTTTTACAGCACCGGCATGCCCAAACGGTTTGCCTCCAGCATCGACGTGCTGGACCCGAAATCGGGCAAGGTGGTGAAAAGTGGCGTGGTCGAAGTGAACAAACCGCTGATCTACGACGGCATCGCCATTTATCAAGCCAGCTTTGGGGATGGCGGTTCGCCGCTGCAACTGACCGGTTGGCACCTGGACCGCCCCGCTACACAAAAGTTTGAAGCGCGTTCGCGCAGCACCCAGACCATCGAACTGGATAACAAGCCTTACACGCTAGAGTTTGGCGATCTGCGCGTGAACAACGTGGAGAACATGGGGAAGGACGCGGCAGCGGCGCAAACCTCTGCGGTAGCGGTGAACAAGCTGGAACAGGCGCTGGCGTCTTCCCAGTCGGTCAAATCGACCAACACCATGCGCAACCTTGGCCCGATGATCCAGTTCAAGCTGCGGGATTCATCCGGCCAGGCGGTGGAGTTCCAGAACTATATGGCACCGTTTCTGGACGATGGCGCGCTCTACCTGATGACAGGCGTACGCAAAGAAGTGAACGCCCCCTTCCAGTACGTGCGTATTCCACTGGATGAAGACGCTAAAGTCGACACCTATATGCGCCTGCGCAACGTGCTGATGGACCCGGCTGCCTGGCCGGACATTGCCCGCCGTACAACGGACAAGGCATTCCAGGGTGGTGGTTTTACCGAGACCAAGCGTACCGAGTTTGAATCCGTCACCCAGACCATCCTGAACCAGTTTGCGCATGGTGGCTTTACCCGTATTGATCAGTTCATCCGCGAGAAAGTCCCGGAAGACAAACGCCAGGCGGTGGCCCAGACCTACTTGAAGATTCTGCAAGGGGCGACGGTGGACGCCATGGACCTGGCGCAAGAACGCGCGGGCCTGCCGCCCATTGCCATGAGCGAAACACAATACCGGTTCTTGATGGATAGCCTTGTGGCGACCAGCGGTTTCTTTGAATACGGCGCACCCATCTATCTGCAACTGAGCGGGTTTACCGAGGTGAAGTCCTCGGGCTTTCAGCTCACCCGTTCACCGGGCAAAAAGGTGGTGTACCTGGGTTCCATCCTGCTGGTCATCGGCATATTCTGCATGTTCTACCTGCGTGAAGAACGGGTCTGGCTACGGACAGAACAAAGCAAAACCGTGCTGGCTGTCACGGGCAACCGCCGTTCCGCTGACCTGGCGGCCACATTTGAACGGCACCGCGCGGCATTGTTGCCGGCATCCTCCAAAGACGAGATCGCGACATGATGATGACGCTTCCCCTGGCGCGGCGTACGCCGTTTGATTTTGCCTTTGCCGTATTGATGCTGGCGGCCGGCGGCTTTGCTTTCGCCCGCTACGGTCAGTACATGGACTACTACGAGCACGGTATTTTGCTGGGCGCGACGCTGGCGCTGGTCTGGTTTGGCTGGTTCTGGCCAGCCATGCGGTATTTCTTGCCGGGTGTGGCGGTGCTGGCGTTGATCGGTACCAGTAGCTATCACGGTGATCTGGCCACTGCGCAGCATTCGTTCCTGCTCAAGTATTTTCTGGCCAGCCAGTCCGCCGTGATGTGGATGTGCGTGCTGTATTTCATTGCAACGGCTGTGTACTGGGTGGGGCTGATCAAGCGCTCGGACACCGCGTTGTCGATTGCCTCCGGACTCACCTGGACGGCCGCGCTGGCGGCGTTGACGGCGCTGCTGGTGCGTTGGTACGAAAGTTATCTGATCGGTGCGGATGTCGGGCACATTCCGGTGTCCAACCTGTATGAAGTGTTCATTCTGTTTTGTCTGATCACCACCTTGATGTACCTGTATTACGAGGCGCGCTTCAAGGCGCGGGCCATGGGTGCGTTTGTGTTGCTGGTGATCAGCGCAGCCGTCGGGTTCATCTTGTGGTACTCGCTGGATCGCCAGGCGCATGAAATCCAGCCGCTGATTCCGGCACTGCAATCCTGGTGGATGAAAATCCACGTGCCGGCCAACTTCATTGGTTATGGCGCGTTTTCCCTGTCGGCCATGCTGGGTGTGGCGTGGATACTGGCTTCGAAGATCGAGCGCCGCCCGGCCACGCGCCAGGCGTTGCATGCATTGGCGCTGGGCGCGGTGGTGCTGGCTGTGGCCACCGGCATTTATGGCGCGGGCTGGTTTGATATCTCTGCCGCCGCGGCACAACTGGCCATGGGTGGTTTGCTGTGTGTCGCCATTATCCTGGTTATTGCCGCCTGGCCGGGCGTGATGGCGCAGCGTCTGCCCTCCCCGCAGGTGCTGGAAGAAGTCTCTTACCGTGCGGTCTCGGTGGGCTTTTTGTTCTTCACCATTGCCACTATTCTGGGCGCGGCGTGGGCGGCAGATGCCTGGGGCGGCTACTGGAGCTGGGATCCGAAAGAAACCTGGGCGCTGATTGTCTGGCTCAACTATGCGGCCTGGTTGCATGTCCGGTTGGTCAAAGGCTGGCGGGGCGAGGTGCTGGCCTGGTGGTCGGTGATCGGTCTTGCGGTGACCACCTTTGCATTCCTTGGCGTAAACATGTTCTTGTCCGGATTGCATTCCTACGGCGGCCTGTAACAGGGCAAGCACGGCAAAGCATGCCAGAGGGGCGGGTCAGGTGACTCGCCCCTTTTTTATGGGGCCAGCTTGCGTACAGCTAACGCAGTCTGCCTGCAACAGAAAGATCACCGCGTAGCGGCTTCTTGTCTCATTCAAATCAAAATTGTGGGTAGCAGCTTTCCGTGACTGCTTGATTGCAGTAAAAACCGTGTTTGCCATTGTTGTTACATCAGCTTTTCATGAATTACGGCCTCGTTGAAGAAGTGCCGGATTCCCTTTGCGTGGACATATAAAAGCGCTGTGAATACAACCCGCTACACCAACAGGTGAGTAGAAGAGGGTTGTGTTGACCGCAGGTAATCAGGGGGAGGTGTACCACATGCTGGATGTGATTTACCGCAAAACCCAGGCAGGTCTGACGGAGATTCAGACGCGTGCCAGCGGGCTTTCGCTCAAGCAACGTCAGTTGCTGATCATGATTGACGGCAAGACCCCGGCGCATGCGCTGCCCATGGCCATGCCGGAAAAAGATCTTGTCCACAAATTGCTGGAGCTGGAGTGGGATGGTCTGATTGAGCGGGCAGGTTCGCTGCCGCCCAAAACCGTTGCTACCCCTGCCGCCGCGCCTGCCCCTGCTGCTGCGCCCGCGACCGCGGCAGTAGGTTTCTCACTCGGGCTTAATGCCGTGCGCATCAGCGCCGGTCAGGTGGCCCGCATCCGTTCCATTTTGCACATGACCAACCAGAACCACCTTTCCGGTGAACTGGATGAAATGATCGGCGAGATGGAAAACCTGGTGTCGGTGGCGGAAATCGAGCGTTGTATTGCCCGGTATCTGTCGGTCATGAAGGCGCGCGGCATGGAAAGCGCCGCACAGACTTATCTGGCGCAGATTCGCACGGTGGTGCGTTAACACCGACTGCCCAGGCCGGAGGCGGCAAGTATGTGCTTGCTGCCCCGGTTGCCGTCTGGTTTACGCTTGCGGCTGGCTTGCCGGTGCAATACGGGCGGCCAGCAGGCGTGCCTCCAGCGCCGCCCAGTCTGGCGCGTTTGGGCCTTCTACAATGATTTCAAAGCGGCTATCGCGGCGGTAGGCCGAGATATTGGCGCTGGGATAAGCGTCTACCCAGTCAAAGCGGTACCAGTCGCGCTCGGTATGAAACACACCTTTGGCGCGAGAGATCCCGGTTACGCCCAAGCTGTCCGGGGTCTGGAATGCCTGGAACAGATCGGCAACAGCACCGCTGTCAAACAGGGTTTGCGGGCTGAAGATCCAGCCACAAGCGTGTGATCCGAGGCTCGACTGCGCCTTGCGTACTGGTTCACTACCCTGCGGTGTGGCGAGCGGCGTGGCAGCCTCTGTCTTGCGGCGCGGGGCGAGTGGGTTGTGCGTACCGGCTGCGTGTGGCGCATCTTGCCAGCGCTCCGCGTTGAGCGGTGCATCCAGTAACGCTGCGTCAAACACCCCGTTTTGTACCTGTACGATCGCCAGCTTGGGCGGGAATGCGGCCCGTGCCATGGCCAGGGCGCCATCCAGTTGGCCAGCATCGGCCAGATCGGTCTTGTTGATGACCAGCACATCGGCCAGCTCGATCTGGTCCCGCCAGGTTTCATTGCGGGTATAGCGGGCGTCTTCCAGATGGCGCGCATCAAGCAATGTCACCACACCCCGCACTTCGAACGTGCTGCTCATGAACGGATCACGCAGCAGATCGATAATGCCGGCGGGGTGACCCAGGCCGGAGGGCTCGATCAGAATCCGGTCTGGCCGCTTGCCCTGCACCAGCTTGTTCAAGTTCACGCGCAACATCGGGCTGGTGGTGCAGCAGATGCAGCCGCCGGGCACTTCGGCCACTTGCAAACCATCCCCGGCAGCGGAGAGTGTTGCGCCGTCGATGCCCACTTCGCCAAACTCGTTGACGACCACCGCCCAGAATTCATCGGCCGGTTTGCTCGCCAGCAAATGTGCAATGGCTGTGGTTTTGCCGACCCCCAGAAAACCGGTGATCAGATTGACGGGGATGAGGGGTTGCGAAGCCACTTGAGGATTGCCTGCCATTGTTCCAGGTCACGTTCGAACCGCCGGCCTGGCAGATCAAACAAGGTGAGCCCTTTGGGTTGAAGTTGCACGTAAAGCTGGGTGTTGCGCAGCCAGGAAAGCACCGGGAAACCATAGCCCGCCAGAAAGTGTTCCAGTTGTTGCGCGGCATGGGTGCGCGGATCGACCCGCATTCCCACAATCCCGATTTCTACCTGTTTTTTGCGCACGGCTTTTTCTTCAGCCAGTTGTGCAAAAAAGCCTTCCAGCGCCCACATGTCAAATGAGGATGGCGCCACCGGTACCAGCACGCGGCTAACGGCCTTCAGTGCGGTTTCCAGTTTCTTGCCATGCAGCCCTGCCGGACTATCGAGCAGCGCGACGGTGGTGCCTTTGGGCGCATGCGGCGCCGCATCGCTGTCGATATCCCACTCGGCAATGCGCGGGTATTGTTCCGGCCGCCGCGTGAGCCAGTAACGGGCACTTTGTTGTCGATCCAGATCGCCCAGTGCCACTTTCTCTCCCTGCCAGGCAAAGTGTCCGGCAAGGTTGGTGGCCAGGGTAGATTTACCGCTACCCCCTTTGGGGTTGGCGATCAGGATGGACAACGGTGTGGTCATGGGGCGGGTTTGTGCGGTCTTTGTTTCGATTCGTCGGTATGCAGTTGTTGCATGGCGATATTCATTTCGCCCTTGAGCATGCGCGGCAACAGGTTCTGTGCGCGCAGCATGGCAGCATCAATCAACTCTTGTTCTTCGCGGCGCGGCGGCTTGAGTACATAACTCACGACCTCACCGCGATCGCCAGGATGGCCTACGCCCAGGCGCAAACGCCAGAATGCCGGTGTCGATAAATGAGCCTGGATATCCTTGAGGCCATTATGACCCCCATTGCCGCCGCCTTGCTTGAGCTTGACCTGGCCGGCCGGGATATCCATCTCGTCATGCACCACCAGAATCTGGTCCGGCAGAATTTTGTAGAACTGGGCCAGTGCCACCACAGACAGACCGCTGCGATTCATGAAAGTTTGCGGTTGTAGCAGCCAGATATCTTCGCCATGCAGCCGGGCTTTGCCGGCAAGACCATGAAATTTGCTGTCATGACGCAGGGAGGCACCCGCTTCACGCGCCAGTTCGTCGATAAACCAGAAACCGGCATTGTGGCGGGTAGCAGCGTATTCGGCGCCCGGATTACCGAGGCCGACGATCAGTTTGATAGCAGACATAAAGGCAGGGCCGGATACGTGGGTCACGCATCCGGCTAAGAAAAGACAAAGACCGATGATAAAGGCTGGCGCGAGCGCCCGCCACTAGCGAGGTGGCATGAATGGAATATGGCGGATAACGCGAGGTTGACCACCCAGAGTCAGGTACAAGGCGCTATCACTGTAGATCTGCGGCGAGTTCACGGTAACACGCCAGCCCCCACACCAGGCCCAGCCGCTGTCTTGCTGCGAAAAGCGCCAGTCGCCCGCATAGGGGTTACGGTCGAAACGTTGCTCCCACAGCTTGTTGCCTTGCGCATCCTTGAGCGCCACATCGTAATACGCGACACCGCCATCGCGCTGTTCGACATGCCAGCCTGGCCAGTTGCCAAGCAAGTTAAGCGTGACGCTGGATAACAACTTTTCATGCGGAACGGCATTGGTCACTGTGCCACCGACGTCCGTGAAAAACGGGCGATAGTCCAACTGGTCCTGGCGGGTATGAAACGGCGATACACCCCAGCGCGGCCCCAGCCAGTACGCCACCAGTAGCAGTGCACAGAAAATGAAAAAGCCACGCAACCAGGGACGAAAGCGCCGCGGTGTTACGGGCATGCTGGCCAGCAAGTCGAGCGGGCTGGTGCGGTAGCGCCGGTAGTAATCAACGGTGGAATCGGATTCCTGCTCGCTGTGATACATCGAACCCCTCCATATACATTGTTTGCCTTATAAGTAAGTCAAACAATAGCAGCAGAAAAGCCCTCAGACAGCTAAAAGAACCAGAACTGACGTGATAGATACAAAAAAGCCGGCTGGAGAACCAGCCGGCTTTTTGCCGAACGCATTTGAAGCGGGGCGAATTAGTCGCCGCCCTTCTTGGCGTTGAAGGTTGCAACGGCCAGATCTTCGCCGCGAGCCAGGGAACGGAGGTCAACACCTTCCGGCAGCTTGAGGTCGGAGAGGTGGACGGATGCATTGCCTGCACCGATTTCGCTCAGATCAACTTCAATGAAGTCCGGCAGCTTGGTGGCGGCGCAACGCACAACCACTTCGTTCAGGATGTAGCTGATAGAGCCGCCATCCAGCTTCACGCCCGGAGCAACATCGGCATTCTTGAAGTGCAGCGGCACTTTCAGTTCAACCTTGGTGCTGTCATCAACGCGTTGGAAGTCAACGTGCAGGATCAGTTGCTTGAACGGGTGGTATTGCACCGAACGCAGCAGAACCTGTTCAGCGGAACCATCCACGACCACTTTTACAAGAGCGGTATGGAAAGCTTCGTCTTTCAGGGTGTACCACATGCTGTTGTGATCGAATTCGACCGCAACCGGGGTCTTGTTGCCACCGTAAATGATGCCTGGCAGCTTGCCGCTGTTACGCAGGCGGCGGCTCGCACCAGTACCTTGCGCAGCACGGGCTTGTGCTTGAATTTCGTAAGTCATGGTTGTTACTCCATCTAGTTAAACACTTCGCCACCCGCGACCAGGACTGGCAAAGGACCCGGGGGACTATTCCCCCAAATAACGCAAACGGTGAAGTGGGGTTTGCCCGCTTCACCGTCTTGTAAATCTTGACTGCTTCCAGTGCCTCAATCAGTCCACAAACAAGGAAGAGACCGACTCTTCGTTGTTGATGCGGCGCATAGTCTCGGCCAGCAAACCGGCAATCGAAACAATGCGGATGCGGTCACACTGGCGGGCTGCTTCCGACAACGGAATCGTGTCGGTCACCACCACTTCATCCAGTTCAGACTGGACAATGCGTTCAACAGCAGCGCCGGAGAACACAGCGTGCGTTGCATAAGCAATCACGCGGGCTGCGCCGTGGGCTTTCAGGGCCTGGGCGGCTTTGACCAGCGTATTGGCGGTATCGATCATGTCATCGATGATCACGCAAGTACGGCCGGATACATCGCCGATGATGTGCATGACTTCTGCCACGTTCGCTTTGGGGCGACGCTTGTCGATAATGGCCATGTCCACGGTCAATTGTTTGGCCATGGCACGGGCACGCAGCACACCGCCAACGTCAGGGCTGACCACCATCAGTTGATCGTGGTTCTTGGCACGGATATCGGCCAGCAGCACTGGCGTGGAGTAGATGTTGTCGACCGGGATATCAAAGAAACCCTGAATCTGGTCGGCGTGGACATCCACGGTCAGGACGCGGTCAACACCCGCAACCTGCAACATGTTGGCAATCACCTTGGCCGAGATCGGCACACGGGCAGAACGCGGACGACGATCCTGGCGGGCGTAACCGAAATACGGAATCGCCGCAGTAATGCGACCGGCCGAAGCGCGCTTGAGCGCGTCGACCATCAGCATGACTTCCATGATATTGTCGTTGGTCGGCACGCAGGTCGACTGCAGGACAAACACGTCGCGACCGCGCACGTTTTCCAGCAATTCAACCGTCACCTCGCCGTCCGAGAAGCGGCCAACAGTGGCGCGACCCAGAGAAATGTCGAGGTGATTGACGACGCTTTCGGCAAGCTTGGGATTAGCGTTGCCGGTAAATACCATGAGGCTGTCGTAAGCCATTTTATGCGCCCTGAAAAAACGAAAAGCGTGTAACCTGAGGAGTACACGCTTTTCTATCTTCTAACTGGCAGGGGAAGAAGGATTCGAACCTTCGCATGTCGGAATCAAAATCCGATGCCTTAACCAACTTGGCGACTCCCCTATAAGAACTTGCCAATCAACTACTCACTGGCAAATTCACGAAGCTTGTGCTGAGCGATGGACCTGATTGCAAAACCGGTCATCTCTTCAGGAGTCGAGGATATTACATTATCCGCGTCGCTTTGTGAAGCACATATTGTGAACACGCAGCTTCCTGATCCAGTCATCCGCGCCGGCCCGAACTGGCTAAGCCATTCCAGACATTCAGCGATACGCGGCTGCTGACTCATTGCTACTGCTTGCAAATCATTCCGCGTCGCAGCAACGTTGAGGCCGCGCATTGTGATTGAGGGCGTATTTCTTGTCAAGCGTTCATCTTTAAAAATTGCTGGCGTCGAGACATGTACTTGCGGATGGAGTACCGCAAACCATGTGTCCGGTGTGTCATACGCAGACATGATTTCGCCCACGCCTTCGACAAACGCGTTGCGGCCAAAGATGAAGAAAGGCACATCTGCGCCTAATTGCAAACCCAGTGTCATCAAGGCCTGGCGCGACAAATTGACGCCCCACAACTGGTTGAGTGCCAGCAGTACCGTGGCCGCATCAGAGCTGCCACCACCCATGCCCCCGCCCATGGGAATCCGTTTTTCCACCCGGATATCCACGCCAGCGCTGATCTGGGCGTGTTGCTGCAGCAGGCGGGCAGCGCGCACGGTCAGGTCGTCTTCCGGATCGACGCCCGGCAGCGGGTTGTGATGAACGATGTCGCCATCTGCACGCACACGCAGGTCGATGATGTCGTTCAGATCAACCAGTTGAAAGACCGATTGCAGCAGGTGATAG
>JASLES010000433.1 GCA_030151005.1 Silvimonas sp. | reverse complement strand
CTCGCTGGACCATGACCTTGGGCCGGCCGCCTTGCATGGCAAGCACGTGGCCGTGACCAACGGGTATGAATATGGCAGCGATTTTGATGGGGATGTGACCGTCACCCGCGAAGTCACCAATCAGACCATCTACAGTTTTCGCATGCTGGCGCTAGGCCGGGTGCAATACGCCCTGGCCTTTGAAAAGGTGGCCAGTTACCTGATCGATACGCACCAGCAGGAGTTCTCCGGCAAGGTCAAGGTCGTGGGGCTCAGTGCAGAGAACCAGTTGTACTGCGTGTTCTCCCGCAAGTTTCCGGATGCAGCGAGCGGGCTGGCGCTGTTTGACCGTGGTTTTGCCACCATTCAGGCTAACGGCACCTATCGCGATATCCTGGCAAACTGGCGCTAGGGTCTGCTCACACCAGGTCTTCCATCTTGCGGATGACCGACTTCATCGACCGGAGTTTTTGCGCCATTTCTGCCGGCGGGATCGCGCGTGAGAACAGCCAGCCCTGGGCGTATTGCACGCCATGCATACGCAAGAACTCAGCCTGTTCAGTGGTTTCTACCCCTTCGGCAATGCATTGCAGGCGGAGCGAGCGCGCCATGGCAATGATGTGGGCCGGCACATGGCTGGCGGCAGCATCCTTGCCAATGGTATCCGTGAAAGATTTGTCGATCTTCAGGTAATCCAGTTGCAGCGTGGTCAGGTAAGACAGGCTGGAATACCCGGTGCCAAAATCATCAATCGCCACGGCGATATCCAGCGAACGGATGTCCTTGATGATGCGGCGGGCTTCTTCGGCGTTGATCAGGCCGCGTTCTGTGGCCTCGATGATCAACTGCCCCGGCTTCAGACCCGTGGTGCGCAACAGGCGGTACAGCAGGCCGACGATCTGGTCGCTGCCAAAATCTGCCGCCGACAAGTTGATGGCGACGTGAAAATCCTTGAAGGCTTTGAAATGGTGATTGATGTCGTACGTCACCAGTTCTACCACGCGCTCGGTAATCTGCGTGATCAGCCCGGCACGCTCGGCCTCCGGGATAAAGATATCGGGCGGGATCATCTCTCCGTTGATGCGCCGCCAGCGGATCAACGCCTCCGCACCCACCCAGCGCCCGGTTTGCAAATCTACAACCGGTTGATAGACCAGATGAAACTCATGCCGTTTGAGCGCCGTGCGGATCATGGTCTGCATGGTGGTCTGATGCCGGGCGATCCACGCCAGTACCGTGATCAGCAACAAGGCGGTAACGGCACCTAACGGCACCATGACCAGCGCCAGTTTGCGTACGTTCTGCGTCAGATACACCACCGGCGTCGCCACCACCGCCACCAGGTTGTACTGGGCAGACCGGCGCATGGCCACCACATAGTCGCCATCCAGAAAGGACGCGCTTTGCGCGCTACCCAGGCGCTCCAGCCAGGCCGGGTTGATATTGCCGTTGGACGTAACGAGTTCTGTCGCACCCAGATAAAACACACCCTTGAGCATGCCATCGGTGTGGGTGTCGATATCCAGTGCCACGTCGCGGGCCATGATCGCCGCAAAACCATCTTTTTCAGAAATTCGCACATCAAAGCCGGCGGCAATCGGCAAACGTACCGCCTTGCGGATCGCCACGCCTTTGGGCGTGATCATATCCGGCTCGCCAATCGACAAACCATTGCCCTGAATGCCCAGCGACGAGCACACCAGACTGTTGCCGGCTACAAAACCCACCGCCCGCAGATAACTGGAACTGAAGGCCAGTTGCCGCATCAGGTCGATACTGTTTTCAGAGCAAGGATTGTCGGCATGCGCTTTGATGAGCGCATCGTGTATGTCAAAGAACTGCTTTGCCACACTATCGGCGCGCACTTGAACGTTGGTTGCCAGTTTCAGGGCCTCGGCCTGTTGCGCTTCCAGCCCGCGTGAACGGGCAATGCTGAGCGCGGCAAAAATCGGGCCAACCACGGCAATGATGGCGATCAGCGTGATCAAGCTGAAAGCCAGACGCTTATGCAAAACTCCCCCTTTGGTTTCCTGCTGCAATGAGTCGTTCCTCGCAGAAAACCTGACCCCTGACCGTCTCGCAGTCACTGCGGATGGTCTCTATCTTTATGTGAGCGATACCGGCCGGTTTGACCGTCAGTCACCCATTTTCCACCGAGTATATGACAATCGACTCATATGGAATCTACAGCGGCCGGCTGGTGTTGTTTTGTCCTGACAGGCGCAGCAAAAGCCTGCCAGACAGCCTGTTTTGCGTGCCGCAGGTGTATCGTTAACGCCCACTTTGCCCGTCGGGAGGCTGCATGCACGCGGATAGTCATTTTTACGAACCCAAAGACGGGCATGGCCTGGCACACGACCCTTTCAACGCCATTGTTGGCCCACGCCCGATCGGCTGGATATCTTCGCGCGCGGCCGACGGTACGCTGAACCTGGCGCCCTACAGCTTTTTTAACGCCTTTAACTACACCCCGCCCATCATTGGTTTTGCCAGCGTCGGCGCAAAAGACACGCTGGCCAACATCCAGCAAACCGGCGAGTTCTGCTGGAACCTGGCCACGCGTGAACTGGCGGAACAGATGAATCAAAGCTGCGCCGCCGTGCCGCCAGAGGTGAACGAATTTGAACTGGCCGGCCTGACCCCTGCGCCATCAAAACTGGTGCAAGTGCCGCGTGTCGCGCAAAGCCCGGTGTCGTTTGAATGCCGGGTAAGCCAGATCATCCGGCTGGCCTCGGCGACCGGAGTAGAGACCAACACCTGGCTGGTTCTGGGGGAAGTAGTGGGGGTGTACATTGCGCGGCATTTATTGCGGGACGGGGTGTATGACACGGCGGCGGCCAGCCCCATTTTGCGTGGTGGCGGCCCGGCGGATTATTTTGAGATCAAGCCGGAGATGTTGTTCAGGATGTACCGACCAGGGCAAGAGCCGGGGTAGGTTTGGCTGTTCAGTTGCGAGAGAGAGGCAGAGTCTGCTGCTTCTTGCGGGGTCAGGTTGTTTTTGAAGTTGCTGTTGTTTTTGACGTGCCCCCCTTTTGGCAGTGCCGAGCATCGCAGCAAGGCGCGGGGTTTCGGCGGAGGGGTGTTTGAGGGCGCAGCCC
>JASLES010000422.1 GCA_030151005.1 Silvimonas sp. | reverse complement strand
CGGCCCCGTTCTCTGGCGAGAACCACTTCTGTTAGCGCCTTACGGCGCGGGTTTGAAGGGCTTTTGATACCGGCGGTGGCCGGAGCACGTCACTTTCTTTGCTTCGCCAAAGAAAGTAACCAAAGAAAGGCGACCCAGCCTAGCGGCCCTCCGGGCTGCCCTCGGTTGGTCGGGAGCCTAAGGTCTCCCTCCACGCCCTCGGCGCTTGGCTTTAATGGGGGATGAAAGTCAAAAGCAACCCCAACAGCAACTGCCACTGCCACTGCCACTGCCACTGCCACTGCCACTGCCAATTCAACACGCACTCCACTGACTCGTCATTCCGGTCCTCGGCGATCCCCTTGTGCCAGCATCCCGTTAAGCCATTGACAGATGCCAACCCCCTCAGTGCGCCGGTGCGGCAATCAG
The DNA here is from genome assembly GCA_030151005.1 of Silvimonas sp. Classification (GTDB taxonomy): domain Bacteria; phylum Pseudomonadota; class Gammaproteobacteria; order Burkholderiales; family Chitinibacteraceae; genus Silvimonas. The sequence goes on along the minus strand of JASLES010000422.1, from coordinate 4,400 downwards.
TGTGGCCAGCCGCTGTACTACCCGGCCATCCAGCCCGTGCCCCAGCGCCGGAAAGACATCACACGTGACCGTACCCCCCAGGGCTTGTAACTGACGCGCCGCGTCCGTGGCGTGTTGCGCGGCGATGACCTGGTCGTTCTGGCCGTGCAGAAAGTGAATGGTCGTGCTGGCTGGCGCCGTGCGCGGTGGCTGGGCAAAGCGACCCGCCAGCGAGATCACCCGGTGCGCCAGTACCTCGGCCAGTTGGGTGGATTCCAGCGCCATGATGGCCCCTTGCGAGAACCCGGCCAGCGTTGTCGTCGCCGGGGTGGCACCGGCTTTCTGCTGCCAGGATTTCACCACGTCCACAAATGCCGGCATGGCCGCTGCAATGCGTGCAGGCCGGCTTTCTTCCGTCACGCCCTGCACCGAAAACCATTGCCAGCCCTGGCCGAAGTCCGACGGGTCTGGCGAGCGCACGCTGATCATCCAGGCGTTCGGCAACAACGGCGCCAGCGCCTGACCCAGCGGTACCAGGTCTTCAGCGCGTGAGCCTATGCCATGGAAAAACAGCCAGAGTTCAGTTGGGCCTGCGCTGGCGTTAGCCGGTTGCTGGATGATCAAAGCGTCTTGCATGGCGGTGTCCTGAGTGGTGGGCGGAGATATCGCTATTGTCATCCGCCAGCACGGCCAGCACCACCCGCAACTCATCAGGAAAACTTGGTAGTTTACCTTCGCATATGCTAATTTATGAGCATGACCTCATATACATCGGACGCCGCAGCAGCGCAGCCTGCCGCGCTGGCCAGCAATACACGCTCATTGATGGGCAAATTGCGTCGGCAATTGCGTGAGCACTCCAATCACGCAACGCTGACGCAATCGCAGATTTCCGTCGTGCTGCAGCTAGAGAAATCCGGCCCGGCCACGGTGTCTGAACTGGCCCGCGCAGAACACATGCGTTCGCAATCCATGAGCCCCATCGTGGCAAGCCTGATCAAGGCCGCGCTGGTGGCAGGCACGCCAGATGAGATTGATGGCCGTAAAACGCGGCTGGATCTGACCGAAGCGGGCCGCAACTGGCTGGAAACCGGCCGCGTTGCCCGGCAAGACTGGCTGAGCCACCGCATTGAAGAACGTCTGAGCGAAACCGAACGCGCCACCTTTGCCTGTGCGCTCGATCTGTTGACCCGACTGGTTGAAGACTGACCCCGGCCGGCCTTGCGCCAGCCCGTTGCTGAATCCGGATTACCCATGTTTTTGATCTTGTCTGTTCCGCTTTTTGCCTGGAGGGCCCGCGCATGAAACAGCGCGCCGGCCTGTTTCGGGCCATGCACAACTATAATTTCCGGCTGTGGACGATCGGTTCTCTGGTCTCCAATATCGGCACCTGGATGCAGCGCACCGCACAAGACTGGCTGGTGCTGACCCAGTTGACCCACCATGACGCATCGGCCGTCGGTACGGTCATGGCCTTGCAGTTTGGCCCGCAACTGTTGCTGATGCCGTGGACCGGCGCAGCAGCGGATTACTTTAACCAGCGCAAGCTGTTGCTGGTTACCCAGGCGCTTATGGGCGCGCTGGCTCTGGCGTTGGGGGCGATGACCGTACTGGGCGTGGTGCAGTTGTGGCAGGTGTATGTGTTTGCCTTTCTGTTTGGCTGCGCCTCTGCTTTTGATGCCCCGGTACGGCAGATTTTTGTCACGGAACTGGTGGGCGACAAAGACCTGCCCAATGCCGTGGGGCTCAATTCCACCTCGTTCAATGCCGCCAGAATGATCGGGCCGGGCGTAGCTGGCTTGCTGATCGCGGCGGTGGGCACGGGCTGGGCCTTTGTACTCAATGGCTTGTCGTTTGTGGCGGTGCTGTTGTCTTTGTTGATGTTGCGCGTGTCTGAGCTGCACCCCAACGCGCGTGCCACCAACACGCGGGGCGGGATCATGGTGGGCTTGCGCTACACCTGGGCCCGCCCGGATCTACGCGCTACCTTGATCATGCTGTTTTTGATCGGCACGTTCGGGCTCAATTTCCCCATTTTTATTTCGACCATGGCCGTTGGTGCATTTCATGCAGATGCCAAGGCCTTTGGGCTGTTGTCGTCCATCATGGCGGTGGGCACGGTGGTCGGCGCTCTGGCCGCCGCAGGGCGAGAGAAACCGGAGTTCGGCACGTTGCTGACCGGCGCGGCGGTGTTCGGGCTGGGCTGTACGCTGGCCGCCCTCGCCCCCGGTTATTGGTTGTTTGCTGCCGCGCTGGTCGTGATCGGCATTGCAGCGCTCACCTTTACCAATACCACCAACAGCCTGATGCAACTTGCCACAGAACCCGCCATGCGTGGCCGGGTCATGGCGTTACGGCTGGGCGTAGCTGTGGGCAGCACGCCCATTGGCGCGCCGATCGTGGGCTGGGTGGCCAATGTATATGGCCCGCGCTGGGCGCTGGCGGTGGGGGCGGCGTCTGGTTTTGCAGCCGCACTGGTGGCGCTGGGCGCTCGCAAAAACATCAGCGCTGCGCCAGCGCCAGAGATCATGGCCAAATAACAAAAACGGCGCCAACGGCGCCGTTTTGCATGACATGGTTGTGCCGGTTTACTGCGTTTTCAGATTGATAAACGGGGTGTTGCCACCAGCCACCTGCGGCAGTTTGCCGTCCCATTTGTCGATGGCCTTCAGTTGCACGTATTCCTGACCACCCTGCGCCCGGATTGCATCGGCCTGGATTTTGATGGCTTCCGCTTCGGCCTGCGCCATGGCTACTTTCTGCTGGGCTTCAATCTGGATGCGCTTAAGGTCATTGGACGCTTTCAGTGCCTCTTGCTCCGCCGTTTGTTTGCCTTCAATGGCGGCGTCAAACGCGCCGGAAAACTTGAAGTTGGTGATCTGTACGTCCTCTAGCGTCAGGTTGTACTTTTGCAGCGCGCCAGACAAACCGGCGACGATCTCGCTGCGCACGTCATCGCGGCGCTTGAGCAGGTCTTCTGCCGAGAACCGCGCTACCACGGCTTTCACCACTTCCTGAATGCGCGGATCGACAATCTTGTCTTCTACATCCAGCCCCACGCGCTGATAGGTATCCGCCAGGCTGGCGGCATTAAAGTGGTAGTTCACCGCCACCTGAGTGCTGACATGCTGCAAATCCCGCGTGCCTGCCTCAGCCGGGGATGCCGCTTTGAGCGTACGCACATCCACCTTGATGACGTTATCGACCAGCGGGATCTTCAAATGCAGGCCATCGGCCTCGACTCCCCTGATCTGGCCGTAGCGCAGCACAATGGCCCGCTGTCCGGCATCTACCGTATAAAAACTGCCAAAGAACAAGATCAACGCCACCAATACAAACAGACCCGACACGATGTTACGGGTAGAGATGTTCATACAACGTCCTTCTGGATGAATACCGGAATCCCCCGGCCAGGTTGGCGCGCACAACACGCTGCCGTACGACGAACCAGGCGGTTTGTCATTGCACGGGTGGTGTCAGGGCGCAAAAATCAGGCGCGCAAAGGCCCAGGCGGTCGGGGCCGGATGCGGTGGCGAGTGTGGAAAACAACAGTGGTCAGCGGGTGACACACTGGGCCTGTCCGAGGTGACAGGGCTTGAAAACGACGCAGGTATAAGTCGCTTGGCATAGTGAGATTATTATTAGTGCACCGCAGCAAAAATGCCAATGTGATGCATGCGGCGGTGTTGCGTTTGTGGCGTGGGCGCCGCCCACGCACAATGTCCGCAATCAGTTGCGCAGCGCCTGGGCGTGCCAGGCCATGTGCTCACCAATAAAACTGGCAATGAAGTAATAGCTGTGGTCGTAACCCGGACGCAGATTCAGTTGCAGCGGATGTCCGGCGGCGTCACAAGCGGCTTGCAACAGTTCCGGGCGCAGTTGTTTTTCCAGAAACTCGTCCGCCAGTCCCTGATCAACCAGCAATGGCACCCGGGTTTGAGTCTGGGTACTGCCCACCAGTGCCACGGTGTCCCAAGCCTGCCAACGGTGCCGATCCGGCCCCAGATACGCCCCGAAGGCTTTCTCTCCCCACGGCACCTGGCTGGGGGCGACAATGGGCGAAAACGCCGAAGCACTGCGGTACCGATCCGGCTCACGCAGGGCAATCATCAACGCGCCGTGGCCGCCCATGGAATGCCCGCTGATGGCACGGGCCGCCGTCACCGCAAAATGCTGCTCGACCAGCGTTGGCAGCTCGCAGACCACATAGTCATACATGCGGTAGTGGCTGGCCCAGGGAGCTTGGTTAGCGTTAAGGTAAAACCCCGCACCTTTACCCAGGTCGTACGCAGGATCATCCGCAACCTCGTCACCGCGCGGGCTGGTATCCGGGGCGACAATGGCAATGCCATGTTCAGCGGCATAACGCTGTGCGCCCGCCTTGGTGATGAAGTTCTGCTCGGTGCAGGTCAGGCCGGATA
>JASLES010000419.1 GCA_030151005.1 Silvimonas sp. | reverse complement strand
GGCATGGAGCTGTCGCTGTTCAGCCGCGATGTGATTGCCATGTCTACCGCTGTGGCGCTGTCGCATAACGTGTTTGATGCCGTCACTTTGCTGGGTGTATGTGACAAAATTGTGCCAGGCCTGCTGATTGGCGTTTTGCAGTTTGGTCATCTGCCCGCCGTGTTCGTGCCAGCCGGCCCCATGACCTCAGGTATTGCCAATAGCGAAAAGGCCAAAGTGCGCCAGTTGTTTGCCGAGGGCAAATGTGGTCGTGCTGAACTACTGTCTTCTGAAGAACACTCTTATCACGGTGCGGGCACCTGTACTTTCTACGGTACCGCCAACTCCAACCAGATGCTCATGGAAATCATGGGCCTGCATCTGCCGGGCGCCGCGTTTGTCCACCCGAATACCCCATTGCGTGATGCGCTGACCGCTGCAGCCGGTCGCCGTGCCGCGCAAATCAGCAATGTCGGTGATGAATATATCCCGGTGGGCCGTCTGGTCGACGAGAAGGTGATTGTTAACGGCATCGTCGGCTTGCTGGCGACCGGTGGCTCCACCAATCACACCATGCACCTCACTGCCGCAGCTCGTGCTGCCGGCATCATCATTGACTGGAGCGATTTTGACGATCTCTCCGCTGTGGTGCCGCTGATCGCCAAGATTTACCCCAACGGGACGTCGGATGTGAATCAGTTTCACGCTGCTGGCGGCATGCCGTTCCTGACGCGTGAGCTCTTGAAGGGCGGGTTCTTGCATGAGGATGTTCACACCAATATGGGTTTCGGGCTGAGCCGTTACGCCAAAGAACCTTTCCTGATTGATGGTGAACTGGTGTGGCGTGATGCGGAGGCTGAGTCGGCCGACGAGTCGGTCTTGCGCCGTATCGAAAAGCCGTTCAGTGTCGACGGTGGCTTGCGCTTGCTTGAGGGTAATCTGGGCCGCGCCGTGATCAAGATTTCCGCCGTGAAACCTGAGCATCGCTTGGTCGAAGCACCGGCCATGGTGTTCCACGATCAGGATGAAGTGCTGGAAGCCTTCCAGCGTGGCGAGATGGAAAAAGACGTGGTCGTTGTGCTGCGTTTCCAGGGCCCGCGTGCCATCGGCATGCCGGAACTGCACAAGCTCACACCGGTGTTGGGCGTATTGCAAGACCGTGGGTTCAAAGTGGCGCTGGTGACAGATGGCCGCATGTCCGGCGCCTCTGGCAAAGTGCCGTCGGCTATTCACATCACGCCTGAAGCGCTGGCCGGCGGCCCGCTATCCAAGCTGCGAGATGGCGACATCGTTCGCCTTGATGCCGAAGCGGGCGTCCTGCAGGCCAAAGTCGAATCGCAAGTCTGGGCTGCGCGTGAGCGGGCCGAGGCTGATCTGTCTGCCCATCAGCATGGCATGGGCCGCGAACTGTTTGCTTCTTTCCGTCAGGCTGCCACCGGCGCGGAAGAAGGTGCCCTTTCGCTGGGGCTGGCTCACTAAGCCACCAGACAAGGGTAGTCGGGGGCGCAACTCGCCGGGTTTCATCCCGTCGTGCCGGTTTTTCGGGAATGGCAGCTGCGCATTAAGGTGCTTAACCTAAGCAACACTTATAAGAAAGTCAGGATCATGCAAATTCGTGAAATCATGCGTTCCTGCCCGGTCATGCCGGTGCTGATTATCGAGAAGACCGAACATGCTGTGCCGTTGGCAAAAGCGTTGGTCGCAGGTGGTATCCGTGTGCTGGAAGTGACATTGCGCACCGAAGCCGCGCTCGAATCCATCCGTCTGATTGCCGAGGCAGTCCCCGATGCCATTGTCGGTGTCGGTACCGTGGTGCGTCCAGAGCAATTTGCCCAAGCCAAATCGGCTGGTGCCAAATTTGCCGTGACTCCCGGTCTGACCGAGACGCTGGCTGCCGCCGCGCGCGCTGCGGATATTCCGCTGCTGCCAGGTGTGATGACCCCGTCTGAGGCCATTGCCGCGCTGGAAATGGGCTTTGATGCGCTCAAGCTCTTCCCGGCTGAGCAGGCTGGCTCCTATGGCATGCTCAAGGCGCTCGGTAGCCCGCTGCCGCAGGCGTTGTTCTGTCCGACTGGTGGCGTAACACCGGAAAGCGCACCCAAGCTCCTGGCATTGCCCAATGTCGGTTGCGTCGGCGGCTCCTGGCTGGCCCCGAAAGACAAAGTGGCTGCCGGTGACTGGGATGCCATTACCGCCCTGGCGCGTGAAGCTGCTGCGTTTCGCAAGTAACGCATCAGCCAGGTATTGAACAGCATGCTGCCGATCGTGGATCTGGCAACATGCTGGCTGCGTGTAACTGTCATACACTTGCGTCTATATTGAGCCGGTAATATTCGGCCTTAAATACAACCCTGGGTTGTATTTGCGGCGACGGGCTATACATATGACGCAAGAATTCCTGGCAGGGCAGGCTGGATAAACCGGTTGCAGACTGGTCGTCCGGCCTGTTTGTTTTATTAACAAATCAATGGTTGGTGGAATATATGACTATCAAAGTAGGTATCAACGGCTTTGGCCGTATCGGGCGCATTGCTTTCCGTGCAGCACAGGAACGTTCCGACATCGAGATCGTGGCAATCAACGATCTGCTGGATGCCGAGTACATGGCGTACATGCTGAAGTACGATTCCACCCATGGCCGCTTCAATGGCACCGTGGAAGTCAAAGATGGTCACCTGGTTGTGAATGGTAAGACCATTCGCGTGACTGCAGAACGAGATCCGGCCAACCTCAAGTGGGACGAAGTGGGTGTTGAAGTTGTGGCTGAAGCCACTGGCCTCTTCCTGACCGATGAAACCGCACGCAAGCACATCCAGGCTGGCGCCAAAAAGGTCGTGATGACCGGCCCGTCCAAGGATGACACCCCGATGTTCGTCATGGGCGTGAACCACAAGTCCTACGCTGGCCAGGAAATCGTTTCCAACGCCTCGTGCACCACCAACTGCCTGGCACCGCTGGCCAAGGTGATCAACGACAACTTTGGTATCGTTGAAGCCCTGATGACCACCGTGCACGCCACCACCGCAACCCAGAAGACCGTTGACGGCCCGTCCCACAAAGACTGGCGCGGCGGCCGTGGTGCTTCGCAGAACATCATTCCGTCTTCCACTGGTGCCGCCAAGGCCGTGGGCAAGGTAATTCCGGAACTGAATGGCAAGATCACCGGCATGTCGTTCCGTGTGCCGACGCCGAACGTATCGGTGGTTGACCTGACTGCGCGTCTGGCCAAGCCGGCAACGTACAAAGAAATCTGCGCCGTGATGAAGGCTGCGGCGATTGGCGAACTGAAGGGCGTGGTTGGCTATACCGAAGATGACGTGGTTTCCACTGACTTCAACGGCGAGACCTGCACCTCCGTATTCGATGCCAAGGCAGGTATCTCGCTGAACGACAACTTCGTGAAGCTGGTGGCCTGGTACGACAACGAAACCGGTTATTCGCACAAAGTGCTGGATCTGATTGCACACATTTCCGCCAAGTGATTGGCTGGCAATGAGCCATCAGTAATATAAGAAAGGCGACCTTCGGGTCGCCTTTTTCTTGTCTGTTTGCACGCGGCGCTCGCCTGGCGTGTATCTCTGTTTCTTGCGCTATCTAGAACCCTCACCCGCCGCCGCCCCTCGTTACTCATGTTGGCTGGTAAAAATACCGCCGCCAATCTCCATTACTACAGTGTCGCCACCATTCGCAGGCGGTCGCTGCCTGTGGCGTCACTGTACGCCTCGGGCTGAGCATGCTCGATAGTCCTTTAGGCGGGCGAATTTACGAGAATGGAGTGGGTTGCCTTGGCAATTGTCTCATGCCAACAACATTTCCTACGACGGTGAAAAGCTGATGTAAGCCTGTGCGAGGCCTGAAGTGGTCTGCATTCCTCGTGATAGCCAGTATCAACAAATTCTAGATAATTCTTTTCTTATCAATGGTTTGAAGTTTTATTGTCAAGCAAAGAAAAAGGGGTGGTATTGGGGAGATTGGTATGCATGCCGAGGGGGTCGCATCAATTGTTGTACTTATAAGACAATTCCTGGAACACGGGCGGCTATGGTTTGCTTCTCGTAAATAAATTCACTTATGCTTTCCCCGAAGCAAGGTTCACGTCATCGTTCGTGCCGGTGCCTCGCTGTTACTCAAGCTGGTGAAAACCAACTTCCAAACTAGGAGACCTATAAATGTTTAAGCGTGCTCTGATTGCTGCTGCGGTTACTGCTGCTGTTACCGCTCCGGCGGCTTTTGCGGATGTAACCATCAGCGGTTACGCCGAAATGGATTTGATCGGCCGTACCAACAACGCTACTGCTGACGGCACCGGTGACACTTCCCGCTACGGTGTGGAAAGCGATCTGATGGTTTCGTTCGACGGCAAAGACAAGTGGGACAATGGCCTGTCCACGATTTGGCGCGTGTCGCAAAAGCCGGGCGGTGGTATCTACTCGCTGGGTCAACAAAAGTGGGGCGGTCGTGAAGCCTTCATCGGTTTCGCCGGTGACAACTGGTCCGTGAAGAGCGGCCGTGTGTTCATGGACCAATACCTGCGCCATGACTGGCCGTACCTGACCGACGGTTCGGGTAACGTTGGTGAAGATTACGGTATCAGCGGCCAGGCTTTCTGGGACAACGCTATTCAAGGTAGCGTGACCTTCGGCCCGGCTACCCTGGTTGCTACTTACAGCATCCCGAATGGCTACTCCAGCGGCGACCAAGGTCAAGGCTATGAAGTTGGCGGCGGCGTTGACTTCGGCACTGGCGGTCACTTCGACCTGTCGTACGAAGGCATCAAGGGTACCACTGGTACTTCCGCAAACCCGGGCGGCACCGATTCCGTGCTGTTCACTGGTATTCGCTACCCGTTCGGCCCGCTGACCTTGTCCTTTGACTACACTCGTCAAAAGTTCGAAGGCGCGACCTCCGCTGCTGATGGCGTTCACACCGACCTGTACCACTTCCTGGTGAAGTACCAATTCACCGATCGTCTGGGTCTGCATGTTGGTGACACCGAAATCAAAGACAGCGACGACAACAAGGCTAACCAGTTCAACGTAGCCCTGCACTATCAACTGTCCAAGCAAACTGAAACCTACGCTCGTATCCGCTACCTGAAGCTGAACGACGAAGGCAAAGTACCGGCTGGCCTGACCTGGCAAAACCTGGGTATGGCTTCCAGCAAGGACAACGCTACCGAATTCCTGATCGGTACCTGGACTGGCTTCTAATCTGGATATTTCCCGATTACAAGCTTGAAAAAGGGCGACGCAAGTCGCCCTTTTTTTATTGCCTTTTAGTTGCACTTTAATCGTTCTCCCAAAAAACACGTTTTGAGAATTATTTTTTAAGTAATTGAATTTAAATGATTATTTTTTGTTTTTAAAACCGGCAACGCATCGTTGACCGGTTTTTTTTCGCATTGTTCCTGGAAAAGGGCCGCCCGTAATCTGCGGACCTGTCAGCAAGCCATATACACAACCCGCTGTTCAAAACCAGCTTGCCTGATTCCCTCATTTGCTCAGCCGCATTTGATTACCAGGAGAAATAATCATGTTCTATCGTGCTTTGATTGCTGCTGCAGTTTCCGCTGCATTTGCTGCTCCGGCTTTTGCCGATGTTTCCATCAGCGGTTACGCTGAGATGGATATTTATGCCCGTACTCACCAGGCATTCTCCCAGAAAGCCGATGGCTCCAGTAGCACTGCCCTTGGCAACGAAACTGATCTGGTGCTGAATTTCGACGGTACCGACAAACTGGATAATGGCAACAAGCTGATCTGGCGCGTGTCGCAAAAGGTTGCGACCCCGCAAACCGCTGCATGGGGCAGCCGTGAAGCTTATATCGGGCTGGCTGGCGATTGGGGTACCTTCCGCTCAGGTCGCGTGTTTGCACCGTCTTATCTGGCGTTGGACCAGTTCCAGTGGGGCGCCGGTAATCTGTGGGAAGACTATGGCGCTAATGGCGTATGGTTCAAGGAGGCGCTGGCTTATTCGACGCCAAACTTCAATGGCTTTGGCGCGCAAGTAGCGTATGACCTGGGCACAAAAACCTCGCAAGGTCAGACTTGGGCTGTGGATGCCATTGCAACCTACAACAACAAAGATGCTGGCTTGAATCTGGTCGGTGGCTATCAACAGCAAAAAGGCCTTGCTGCTCTGAACCAGGATGACGCTTTCATTTCTGGTGGCGATACCGGTGCCAAGCAAGAGTTCTACTTTGTTCAGGGTAACTGGGATATTGCCCGTACCGGTTTTACCATTCGCGGTGGCTACAAGCATAACAAGTGGAGCGATTCCAATAACTCGCTCGGCTTCGGTGCTGGCAAGGTAGAGAATGATCAGTTCCTGCTCGCAGGCGCCTATTCCTGGAACAAAAGCCAACTGGCGCTGGGCTGGCAAGATATTGTAAACAGCAAGGTTGACGGTCAGAAGTACAACAATGCCAACGCAAACCAGTTCTTTGGTCAGTACACCTACACCATGTCCAGGAACACCTCTGCGTACCTGCAAGCACGTTACATGAAGTTCAAGGACTCGGATGTTCGTCCGTTTGCCGCGGCGGACTGGCAGCTTGATGGCGTTGCCTCAACCGGTACCGATAACGGCGCTCGCGTCCTGGTGGGCACCTGGACCGGTTTCTAAACCAGTTTGATCTGTTTGAATCATCTAAAAAAGGGCGACTTCGGTCGCCCTTTTTTCATGCCGGTTATTTGATATATCAAACTTTCCGGGCACGATAGCGCCCTGCGGCTAGATCGCAATTGGGGGGACTTGAACCGGGATGATGAAAATCGCGGAATGGGGTTCAGCTTTTTACCAGGAGAGGTGGTCCAGACTGTTTCATTTGCGCATCGCCAAAAGCGTGAAATACCAGTATTCATGCGGTTTTAAGCGAAAAACTAAGGTGATCGCCCTACATATCTCCCCTGGTCAGGAGTTCACCTGATTTCGGTCAAATCGTCCCCCCCATAAATTCCGTTACGCGGGTTGCCATGGGGCTGCCCGTAGCCTAGGAGACCGAAGAAAATGAAAACTTTGCGTATGACGCTCTGCGCAGCGGCTTTGTCCGTTGCATGCGCTGCTAATGCGGCTGAGGTGGAAGTGCTGCACTGGTGGACTTCCGGCGGTGAAGCAAAGGCCGCTGGCGAGCTGAAGAAGATGCTCGAAGCCAAGGGCGACAAGTGGAAGGATTTTGCAGTTGCTGGTGGTGCAGGTGACAACGCCATGACCGCGCTGAAGACGCGCGTGGTGTCTGGCAACCCGCCGGCAGCAGCTCAAGTGAAGGGCCCGGCTATTCAAGAGTGGGGCGATCAAGGTGTTCTGGCCAACATCGATGATGTTGCCAACAAGAACGGCTGGAACAAGATTCTGCCGCCGGTTGTGCAAAACGTAATGAAGTACCAAGGCCACTACGTTGCTGCCCCGGTTAACGTTCACCGCGTGAACTGGCTGTGGATCAACCCGGATCTGCTGAAGAAGGCCAATGCCAAGGTTCCGACCACATGGGACGAATTCTTCAAGACTGCTGACGCCCTGCAAAAGGCTGGTATCCAGCCGGTTGCTTACGGTGGTCAACCGTGGCAAGACGCAACCGTGTTCGAAACCGTGGTTCTGGGCACTGGTGGCGCACCGTTCTTCAAGAAGGCTTTCGTGGATCTGGACCAGGCTAGCCTGAAGAGCCCGACCATGATCAAGTCGCTTGAAATCTACAAGAAGATCAAGCCGTACACCGACAAGAACGCCGCTGGCCGCGACTGGAACCTGGCAACTGCCATGGTTATCAATGGCAAGGCTGGTATGCAGTTCATGGGTGACTGGGCCAAGGGTGAATTCCTGGCTGCTGGCAAGGTTCCGGGCAAAGACTTCCTGTGTGTAGCCGCTCCGGGTACCGCCAAGTCCTACACCTTCAACATCGACAGCTTCATCTTCTTCAAGCTGAAGAACGCCGATGCCATCAAGGGTCAGGACGATCTGGCAGAAACCATCGTTTCGCCGGAATTCCAGCAAGTGTTCAACCTGAACAAGGGTTCCATCCCGGTTCGTCTGGGCGCCGACATGTCCAAGTTTGACGATTGCGGCAAGCAATCGGCCAAGGACTTCGAAGCCGACAACAAGGCTGGCACGCTGGTTCCGTCCTTCGCACACGGCATGGCTATGCACTCCGCTACCCAAGGCGCCATGTATGACGTCATCTCCCAGTTCTGGAACGACGACAACATGACCGCTCAGCAAGCTGCTGCCAAGCTGGCTGCTGCTGCCAAGGTTAACTAAGACGCAAGACCGGTTCGCAAGGACCGGTTTGTCTGAGTTAATCAGCATATTCGGTAGTACTTAGCTGTATTTGCTGTAACCCTCCTTCTCCGGCCCCGGGGAGGGAGGGGGCTTCACCTGTTTCACCCTCATCTGTTCATCGGAGATTTGTCATGATTCAGTCGACCCGGCCAGCTCAGTATGGCTTTGCGGAACGCTGGCTTCCGCGGCTTGTGCTTGCCCCGTCGTTCTTGCTTTCGCTGGTATTCATTTATGGTTTCGTCGCCTGGAATGGTTATCTGTCGTTTACCTCGTCAAGCTTGCTGCCCAACTACCATTGGGTCGGGCTTCACCAGTATGAGCGTCTGTTCGCCAACGAACGTTGGTGGGTAGCGGTCGAGAACCTGTTCAAGTTCGGTATTCTGTTTATCGGTGTCAGCATGCTGGTTGGCATTTTGCTGGCAATTTTGCTCGATCAGAAAATCCGTCAGGAAGGCGCCCTGCGCACCATTTATCTGTACCCGATGGCTCTGTCGTTCATCGTGACCGGTACGGCCTGGAAGTGGATGTTGAACCCGGGTCTGGGTCTGGAAAAGATGATGCATGACTGGGGCTGGACCAGTTTCCAGTTTGACTGGCTGGTTAACCCTGATATGTCGATTTATACCGTGGTGATTGCCGGTATCTGGCAGTCATCCGGCTTCGTAATGGCGTTGTTCCTTGCTGGCTTGCGCGGTATTGATGATTCGATCATCAAGGCGGCGCAGATCGATGGTGCAACCCTGCCGCGTATTTACTGGAAGATCATTCTGCCGGCCATGCGCCCGGTGTTCTTCTCGACGCTGATGATTCTGGCGCACATTGCCATCAAGAGCTTTGACCTTGTCGTCGCGTTGACTGGCGGTGGCCCTGGCTTCTCGTCTGATCTGCCGGCAACCTACATGTACGCCATGGCGTTTACCCGCGGCGAAATGGGCCTGGGTTCTGCCAGCGCCATGATGATGCTGTTGACCGTGTCTGCAGTGATTGTGCCTTACCTGTATTCTGAACTGCGCCGAGGTCGCTGATGCAATCCAATAAACTCTCCCGCTTTATTGTTTACGCGGTTCTCATTTACTTCGCTGTTTACTATCTCTTGCCCTTGTACGTCATGCTGACGACTTCGGTGAAGACGATGGACGAAATCCGTGCCGGTAACTTGCTGTCGTTCCCGATGCACATCACCTTTGCGGCCTGGTCCAAAGCTTGGGGTTCGGCATGTACCGGTGTGGAATGTACCGGTCTGGCCCCGTTCTTCTGGAACTCTGTGCGCATGGTGATTCCGGCGGTGACGATTTCCACCACGCTGGGTGCAATCAACGGCTACATTTTGTCCAAATGGAAGTTCCCGGGCTCTGAAGTTGTCTTTGCCATGCTGATGTACGGTCTGTACATCCCGTTCCAGGTGTTGCTGTTGCCGATGGCAACCACGGAAGGCTGGCTGGGCATTGCTTCGTCGACCACGGGTCTGGTGTTTGTACACGTGGTGTGCGGTATTGCCTCCACCACGCTGTTCTTCCGCAACTTCTACGTGGGCATTCCGGATGAACTGATCAACGCAGCACGTCTGGATGGCGCCGGTTTCTGGCGCATCTTCTGGCGCATCGTGCTGCCGATGTCGATTCCTATCCTGATGGTCACGTTGATCTGGCAATTTACCCAGATCTGGAACGACTTCCTGTTTGGTCTGGTGTTCTCTGCCGGTGGCTCGCAACCGATTACCGTCGGTCTGAACAACCTGGCTAACACCTCTACCACGGTCAAGGAATACAACGTTGATATGGCCGCCGCGATTATCGCCGCGCTGCCGACCATCTTCGTGTACGTGGCTGCAGGCAAGTATTTTGTGCGCGGCCTTGCCGCCGGCGCGGTCAAGGGCTGATTCCCGGACCAGATCCACACACCGGTCATTGCTACATTGCACATGTGCAGCGCCGGGCTTGAACGAAAACAAGCCGGCGGCTGCCGCAAGTAGCCCGGTACCCGAACTTAGAAATGGAGAAAAAGATGGGCGCACTTGCCATCAAGAACGTAACCAAAAGCTTTGGCGACACGCATATCCTGAAAGGCATCGATATCGAGATCGATGACGGCCAGTTCCTGATCCTGGTTGGCCCGTCCGGTTGCGGCAAGTCCACCCTGATGAACATCATCGCTGGTCTGGAAAGCCCGACTTCCGGTGAAGTACATATCGGCGATCGCATCGTGAACAATGTCGCTCCGAAAGACCGTGACATTGCCATGGTGTTCCAGAGCTACGCGCTGTACCCGACCATGAACGTGCGTCAGAACATCGCGTTTGGTCTGGAAACCCGCGGTGTGCCGAAGAAAGAGCAAGAAGAGGTGATCAACCGCGTCGCCAAGATGCTGCAGATGGATCACCTGCTTGACCGCAAACCGGGCCAACTGTCCGGTGGTCAGCGTCAGCGTGTGGCCATGGGCCGCGCACTGGCCCGTGACCCGATCCTGTTCCTGTTTGACGAGCCGCTGTCCAACCTGGACGCCAAGCTGCGCGTTGAAATGCGGACTGAAATCAAGCAACTGCATCATCGCCTGAAGACCACCATCGTTTACGTGACCCATGACCAGATTGAGGCCATGACACTGGGCGATCGTATTGCAGTCATGAAGGATGGCGTGATCCAGCAGTTTGGCAGCCCGCAAGACATTTACGAGCGTCCGTCCAACATGTTCGTGGCCAGCTTTATTGGCTCGCCGTCGATGAACTTCATCGAATGTCATCTGGCCGAGCAAAATGGCCAGATCGG
>JASLES010000337.1 GCA_030151005.1 Silvimonas sp. | reverse complement strand
TGCAGTCATATCGTGCCTAACCTCTTGGGTATTGTGGCGATCTACACCACGGTGACCGTACCGGGCGTGATCCTGACCGAATCCGTGTTGTCTTTCCTGGGCCTTGGCGTGCAAGAACCCATGACCAGCTGGGGTGCGCTGATTGGCGACTCGGTCGGCAAAATGGATGCCACACCGTGGATGCTGCTGTTCCCGTCCCTGTTCCTGTGTCTCACCATGTCCTGCGTCAATTACATTGGCGACGGTCTGCGTGATGCATTTGACCCGAAAGATCGCTGAGGTCCGCCATGAGTCTGTTGCAAGTAAAGAATCTGGGCGTCCGGTTTGCGACGCCTGACGGCGTGATCAGCGCGGTCAACGGCGTCAATTTTGAGCTGGAACGCGGTAAAACCATCGGCATCGTTGGTGAGTCCGGCTCTGGCAAAAGCCAGACCGTACTGGCCCTGATGGGTTTGCTGGCCAAAAACGGCCAGGCGAGCGGCGAAGCGCTGTTTGAAGGCAAAAACCTGCTGGAGATGACGCCAAAGCAGCTCAACGGCATCCGTGGCGATCGTATTTCCATGATCTTCCAGGACCCGATGACCTCGCTCAACCCGTATCTGACGGTTGAACGCCAGATGACTGAGGTCCTGGAGCTGCACAAGGGCATGAGCCGCAAGGCCGCCCGCACTCGGGCCATTGAACTGCTGGAAGCGGTCAAGATTCCGGAAGCCGCCCGCCGCGTCAACATGTACCCGCACGAGTTTTCGGGCGGCATGCGTCAGCGCGTGATGATTGCCATGGCCCTCTT
This sequence comes from Silvimonas sp., assembly GCA_030151005.1. GTDB lineage: Bacteria > Pseudomonadota > Gammaproteobacteria > Burkholderiales > Chitinibacteraceae > Silvimonas. The sequence continues at coordinate 3,172 of JASLES010000337.1, read as the reverse complement.
ATGCGAGCCGGAGATCCTGGTCGCCGACGAACCCACGACCGCGCTGGACGTCACTGTTCAAGCGCAGATCATCAGCCTGTTGAAGGACCTGCAGCGCGATTTCGGCACATCCATCATCATGATCACGCACGATCTGGGCGTGGTCGCCGGCATCTGCGACAAGGTCATGGTGATGTATGGCGGTCGCACCATGGAATACGGCAGCGCGGACGATATCTTCTATCGCCCGACCCACCCGTACACCATTGGCTTGCTGAACGCCCTGCCACGTCTTGATCACGAAGGCGCGGAACTGGTGTCGATCCCGGGCAACCCGCCCAATATGGCTCACATGCCGGCCGGCTGCCCGTTCAGCGAGCGTTGCACGCTGGCTGACGCTCGCTGCACGACCGAAATGCCGCCACTGGTCGCCGCTGCGGACCAACCGCAAGTGCTGCGTGCGTGTCACAAAGCCGGGGCCGAAGTCATTGCGCTCAAACACAAGGAGCCAGCCCATGTCTGAGACCCGCAAACCCATTCTGTCGGTCCGTGACGTCAAAGTGCACTTCAAGGTGCGCCAGGGCAATAACTGGCCATGGCAAGCCCCGCGCACGCTCAAGGCGGTGGATGGCGTGTCGTTCGACCTGTTTGAAGGCGAAACACTGGGCATCGTCGGTGAATCTGGCTGCGGCAAATCCACCCTGTCGCGCGCGATGCTCAACCTGATCCCGGCTACCGATGGCAGCATTGTCTGGATGGGCAAGGAAATGCGCGGCGCCAGCCATGCCGAATGGCAGGCCGCGCGCAAAGACATCCAGATGATTTTCCAGGACCCGCTGGCATCGCTGAATCCGCGCATGACCGTGGCCCAGATCATTGGCGAACCTTTGCGTACACACCGTCCGGAGCTGTCCAAAGCCGAGGTGATGGAGCGCGTCAAAAAGATGATGGTGCGGGTGGGTCTGCGTGAACAGCAGATCAACCGTTACCCGCATGAGTTTTCTGGCGGCCAGGCGCAGCGTATTGGTATTGCCCGCGCGCTGATCCTGGAACCGAAGCTGGTGATTTGCGATGAACCGGTTTCGGCGCTGGATGTCTCGATCCAGGCGCAAATCATCAATTTGCTCAAAGAGTTGCAACGTGAAATGAGCCTCTCGCTCATCTTCATCGCGCACGATCTGGCGGTGGTCAAGCACATCAGCGATCGCGTGCTGGTGATGTATCTGGGCCATGTGATGGAACTGGCGAACAAGCACGCCTTGTACGATCAGCCCACCCATCCCTACACCCAGGCACTGATGTCGGCGATTCCGTTGCCGGACCCGAAAGCCGAGCAAAACAAGGTGATCCAGATTCTGAGCGGTGAGCTGCCCTCGCCCATCAATCCGCCGTCTGGTTGCGTGTTCCGTACGCGCTGCCCCAAAGTGCAACCGCAATGCGCGCAAACCGCGCCGCAATTGCATGGCGTTGCCAGTGGTGGCGAAGCGGCTTGCTTGCTGGTTTGATCCAGCGAAAGTGCCAACAAAAAACCGGGTGAATTCACCCGGTTTTTTTATGGCCGCCGACACGCCTGCCCCTCTTTTATTGCCGGGTACGTATCGCCAACACCGCCTGATTACGCAATGTTTTCAGTAGGTTAAGTGCGTTTGGTTCAATTTTAAGCGAACCCGCTTCCTGTTTATCCCCATAAAAGAAGCCGATCATGCGTTCGCCCACCTTGAGCGGGAACAGCACAAACGTACCGGCCCCCACTTGCTGCCGATACCAGGCTGGCACATGCAACGCAATACTGGGCGCGTCGACATCCTCGATCAGCACATCCAGATTGCGTTCCAGCGCAGCCTGGAAGACATCATCTTTACCGCTCATGTCTACCTGAAAGACGGGGGCGACGGCGGCAATATCGCTACCGAAACCAAAACGTGCCTGCACTACCGGTTTTTTGGCGTCCCGCGTACAGAACAGCACGCGGTCAAAACCCACCCCACGGTACATCGCCTCCAGAATCATGCGCAGAACATCATTCAGATTGAAATTGCTGACCAAAGACTGGGTAATGTCCTGCACCCCTGCCGACAATACGGAAGCCGCATCGCTGCCCGTTTGGGGCGGCGTCGCCAGCACCAGATCTTCCAGCGCATCCTGATGGCTATGCTCTGTCCCTTCACGCAGCAAGGTTTGCAGAAATACGCTGGAGCGCACGTCGATCCCGATCGCCCCCAGATAGCCATGCAGCGCCGTAGCAGCCAGCTTCATGACCCGCTGGATATCCTGCACATCCAGCCCTGTGGCTGGCGCAAATAACCGGGTGGGCTCAGCCAGTCTGGACGGCGGCTGCCCCACCAGCGGCACGAGCCGTGCACTCAGATTGGCGTAGACACGCAGGCGTTCATTGGCGCTGGCAGGCTCACGCACCATGCCCTCTGGTAGCGGCCGCATGGCGTTGATGATGCGGTCCGGAAACAGCCAACTGCGGGCCACACCCATCCCCAACTCATCCCAGGACAAACCCAGCACAGCGATGACGGCGGAGGTTTCGCTGGTGCCGCTAAAAATGCGGCGGGAGATTTCGCGAAACTCTTCCGGAAAATAATAAATGGTCAGCAAGCGGCCCAGATGATTGAACATGCCGCAAATCAGCGACTCTTCCGCCTCGCGCGAGCCGCATTCCAGCGCAATCTGACGCGCCAGCAAACCACCAAAAAATGCCTGCAATACGCCTTCACGCAATTGCGCCGCATGCGATTTGTTGTTCATGTGCTCGAACAACAGCAGCGTCGTGGCCAGATTGCGGATTGTGTCAAAACCAAGAATGACAATCGCGCGGGAGATCGTGCTGATCGTGCCGCCATATTGGCCATAACTGGCGGAATTGACGATGCGCAGCAGTTTATTGACCAGCGAAAAATCATTGAGAATCACGCTGGACAAGACCTGCAGGCGCTCTGAATCGCCCTGGTTGATCTTGTTGATGGCGCTAATGGCCTGGGACAAGGCCGGAAAATCATTGGTGTGCCGCATGCGCCGCAGCAGAAAATCCAGTGTCCCGGTGGTGGCATCGACCACTTTGGTGTTCATGTCGCCACGCCAGTCACGTAGCGCATCACGCAACGCATCTGCGGCAGGAGGTTTGGCTTGCTGGGTATTGGCAATAATGGGGTCAAGCCGGGCATCCAGTTCTGCCCGTTTAACG
>JASLES010000324.1 GCA_030151005.1 Silvimonas sp. | reverse complement strand
CTCCAGTGGCGCAAGTTACCGACTGCAATGCCCGGATAAAGCGCCAGATAACCCACGGCGAACACAAGGGTCAGTACAAACAAGCCGACCCACCAACCCGGCAGCGGGTTGTTGTATTCCTGCAGGTCACCATCCCAGACGTGACCCAGGGTTTCGACTTTCTCGCCTTTTTTGACTTTGAACACGGTCTGGCTCTTGAGTAGGTAAGCCAGACCAATAAGTGACACGACGACGATTACGGTGATGTAAACGCCCCAGAAACTACTGTAGAAATCATTCATTTATGACTCCGCGCGGTAAGCTGTCTTGTTTTGCCCAGACGAAGACGCAGGCAGGTCATCGTCAAGAAGGGGCGCACGACCCGCTTCTTCCATCTCCGCTTTGGTATTTTTGCTAAAGGCCCAAATAATCAGAGCTACGAAGCACAGAAACCCCAGAACGGTGACGCCGATGCGCAAAAGGTCCTGCCATTCCATGTGACTTACCTCTTGTTCTTCAAAGCCAGACCCAGGCTTTGCAGGTAGGCGATGACGGCTTCCATTTCGGACTTACCGTCCGCATCCTTCACCGCATTGGCGATATCCTGATCGGTGTAGGGGACACCCACTTTGCGCAGGGCACGCATTTTGTCCGGCAAGCTTTGCGCATCTACACGATTGGCGGCAAGCCAGGGGAAGGCCGGCATGATGGATTCCGGCACAACGTCTCGCGGGTTCATCAAGTGGGCGCGGTGCCACTCATCCGAGTAGCGGCCGCCCACCCGGGCCAGGTCCGGTCCGGTGCGCTTGGAGCCCCACAAGAACGGGTGGTCATACACCGACTCGCCACCCACAGAGTAGTGGCCGTAGCGCTCGGTTTCGGCCCGGAATGGCCGGATCATTTGCGAGTGGCAGTTGTAACAGCCTTCACGCAAGTAGATATCCCGTCCGGCCAGTTGCAGCGCGGTATACGGTTTGACGCCCTCGATAGGCTCGGTGGTGGACTTGGCAAACGCAAGTGGCAAGATCTCGACCATCATGGCGACACTCACCGTGAGAATGGTCAGCAAGATCAGCCAGAAGACGTTTTGCTCAATCAGCTTCTGAATTCTTTCCATGGTTTGTTTTCTCCGTCTCTGGCCAATCAGGCGTGTGCGTGCACTGCAGGAATCTGGGCATTTACCGGGCTGCCGGAGAATGCGGTACGCAGCGTGTTGTAGAGCATCAGCACCATGCCGGAGAGGAACAGCACCCCACCAAGGAAACGAATGATGTAATACGGATGGGTCGCTTTTACCGCGTCAATAAAGGCGTAGGTCAGCGTGCCATCCGGGTTGACTGCGCGCCACATCAGGCCCTCGGTGACACCGGCAATCCACATGGAGGCGATGTACAGCACGGTCCCGAGTGTGGCGATCCAGAAATGGACTTCGATCAGCTTGATGGACCACATCTGTTCGCGGTTAAAGAGGCGCGGAATCAGGTAATAGATCGAGCCGATGGTAATCATGGCCACCCAGCCCAGTGCGCCGGAGTGCACGTGACCGATGGTCCAGTCGGTGTAGTGCGACAGCGCGTTGACCGTCTTGATCGCCATCATCGGCCCTTCAAAGGTCGACATGCCGTAGAACGACAGCGCAGTGATCAGGAACTTGAGGATCGGGTCCGTCCGTAGTTTGTGCCATGCACCGGACAAGGTCATGATGCCGTTGATCATGACGCCCCAGCTTGGCGCCAGCAGGATCAGGGAGAAAATCATGCCCAGCGACTGGGTCCAGTCAGGCAGCGCCGTGTAATGCAAATGGTGGGGGCCGGCCCACATATAGGTAAAGATCAGCGCCCAGAAGTGCACCACGGAAAGCCGATAGGAATAGATGGGGCGGCCAGCTTGTTTGGGCACGAAGTAGTACATCATGCCAAGGAAGCCCGCTGTCAGGAAAAAGCCCACCGCGTTATGGCCGTACCACCATTGCACCATGGCATCTACGGCGCCGGCATAGACCGAGTAAGACTTCCACAAGCTCACCGGAATGAAGGCGCTATTCACAATGTGCAGCAGAGCCACGGCAAGAATAAAACCGCCGTAGAACCAGTTGGCTACATAAATGTGCTTGACCTTGCGCTTGGCAATCGTGCCAAAAAACACGACGGCGTAAGAGACCCAGACAATGGCGATCAGGATTTTGATGGGCCATTCCATCTCGGCATATTCCTTGTTGAAGGTAATGCCGAGTGGGTAGGTGATGACGCAGGAGAGAATGACCAGTTGCCAGCCCCAGAACGTGAAGGCAGCAAGCTTGTCACTGAAGAGCCGCACATTACAGGTGCGCTGGACAACGTAATAAGAGGTGGCAAACAGACCGCTACCACCGAAAGCGAAGATAACGCCGCTGGTATGCAGGGCCCGCAAACGGCCGAAGTGAAAATAAGGGCCAAAATTGAGTTCTGGCCAGGCGAGCTGCGATGCAATCACGACACCTACCAGCATACCGACGATACCCCACACGACGGTCATGATGGCAAACTGCCGCACCACTTTGTAATTGTATGTGGCCTGGTTTTCCATAAAGCGCTCCGAAAAAGCTCCAAAACAGCAAAAGTAAATCTGTCGTGCATACCCGTGGGGTCGGGTGCAGATTAAATCTGCTATGCATTCTGAATAAATCTTGTGTCGGGAATTTAGCCGGGCGGGCAGCAGCTCAGCTTTGATACAAATCAAATTGCATCACGGATTCGGCCGTATCTTAGCGCGGCGTAAACCCGGAGTCAGTTATTTTTTAAGTTCAGACCCTTTTTGCGGCAATGCCGCATCAGCGGAGTCATCGTCTTGCAAAATGCGGTGCGCAGGCCCTTCCAGATCATCGAACTGTCCGCTGCGCATACACCACCAGAATAGCGCACCAATCAGAAAAACCAGTAATACGGAAAGCGGAATCAGTAGATACAGGCTTTCCATTAGTTAGCCCCTTGTTCTGGATTGGTTTTTTTATTACGCCGCAATTGATTAGGTGCGGCAAGGCGCAAAGCATTACCCACCACCAGCAAGGAACTGCTTGCCATGCCCAGACTGGCTAGCCAGGGAGTCACCCAGCCGCAGATGGCAAGTGGCAGCGCCACCAGGTTGTATCCCAGTGCCCACCAGAGGTTTTGGCGGATGACCGCCTGAGTACGCTGTGCGAGCGACAAGGCAAAAGGCAGTACATCGAGCTTGCTGTCATACAGCACGGCATCCCCGGTAGATTGGGCAACATCAACGCCGGAGCCCATGGCAATGGACACATGCGCCAACGCCAGGACTGGGGCATCGTTCACACCGTCGCCCACCATCATCACGTGTTTGCCGGCCTGCTGCAGCTTATGCATTACCTTGAGTTTGCCGGCAGGAGTGGCGCTGGCTGTGTGGTTATCGATGCCGAGTGCGGCCGCCAGCGATGCGACGGCCGCTTCGTGATCACCGCTTAACAGGTGAATGACATAGCCCTGCGCTTGCAGTTGTTGAATCGCAGGAAGAGCTTCCGGGCGCACGGCGTCTGACAACGTGAAACAGGCGATCCATTTGGTGGCACAGGCCAGCCAGATATGGGTGCCGGCCGGCGCTTGTTCTGGCACAGCAGGCGCAGACGCGGCGCAATGGGAGGCCACGAACTGCAATTTGCCAATGGTGTACCCCGTGCCCTCGATCATGCCGGTCAGACCACCACCCGGATGATTGGTGACATCGGTGGCGTAGAGCGTGGTGTCCTGCGACAGCGCACGGGCCAATGGGTGTTCGGAATGTGCTTCCAGTGCGGCCGCGATACCGGCGGCCCATTGCACGTCGCCGTGCCAGACTTCGGTATGCACCAGTTGCGGTTGCCCTTGGGTGAGCGTGCCGGTTTTGTCGAAAACAATGTCCGTGATGCGTGTCATGGTTTCCAGCGTGTGCCCGCGAGAAACCAGCAGGCCGCGTAACGCCAGATGCCCCGTTGCCGCAGTCAGCGCCGCCGGGGTAGCCAGAGAAAGCGCACACGGGCAAGAGATCACAAGGACGGCAATGGCAATGGACAAAGCATGATCCGGGCTATGCCAATGCCAGAACAACCAGGCGCAGAGCGCCACCACCAACAGCGCGGCCACGAAGACGCCAGCCACTCGATCAGCAACCAGGGCGACCCGCGGTTTCTCGGCCAGGGCGCCATCTAGCAAGCGCACAATGCCGGCGAGGCGCGTGGACTCACCAACATGCGTGGTCTTGATGATGAGTGGGGAGTCCAGGTTGACTGTGCCCGCCGTGACCTCTTGCCGGGCGGCCTTGCTAACCGGGGCGCTCTCGCCGGTCAATAGCGCTTCGTTGACATGGCTATGGCCCTGCAGCACCACCCCATCGACCGGGATGATTTCCCCGGCTTTGACCAGTAAACGATCTTCCGGCCGGATATGGATTACGGCCACTTCTTCCAGTTGTGCGTAATCCTGTCCGGATTGGCGATGTGCAAATGCCGGCAGCATGCCTGCGAGTTCATCAAGTGCCGCACCTGCGCGCCGGCGGGCGCGCCCCTCAAGGTAACGACCACTGAGCAACAGGAAAACAAACATCGAGACGGAGTCAAAATACACTGCGCCGTGCCCGGACAACAGCGTCCAGGTACTGGCCACAAACGCTGCCAGCACCCCGATGGTGACGGGCAAATCCATGCCGGCCCGGCCACGCCGCAGATCCAGCCAACTGGAGACATAAAATGGCCACGCCGAATACAGCACAACGGGAAGCGTCAGCAGAAAACCCGCCCAATGCAGCAAAGAGAGCCATTGCGGGGCAATGTCTTGCTCGCCGTTGATATACACCGGCACGGTGAACATCATGACCTGCATCATGGATAGACCCGCCACCCAGAGCCGGAACAGCGCCGATTTACGGGATTTGTCTGCAGCGGCCTCCTGCCGGGCGCGGTCATACGGCTGGGCGTGATACCCAATACTGGCAACCGCCTCCAGGATGACAGAAAGGCGCGTTTTGCGGTTATCCCAGCGCACACGGGCACGGTGGGTGGTGTAGTTGATCGAGACCTCTTGCACACCAGTGATGCGGGCAATCTGTCGTTCGTTGAGCCAGATGCAGGCCGCGCAGTTGATACCCTCAATCAGTAGCGCAGCTTCGCGGCAGTCGCCGGGCTCCTCGAGCACAAAAGCTTGTTGCAGCGTGGGGTCGTCATAGAGCCGCAAACGTTCCTGCATTTCTGCGGGCAGCGGTTGGGCGCGGTCAGCGGGGCGTTCACGCTGTTCGTAATAGGCGCCCAGACCTGCATCCAGAATGCTCTGGGCAACGGCCTGGCAACCTGCGCAGCACACTGGACGCGGGTGGCCACGCCAGGTAATGGAGAGGTGCAGGCCTCGCGGGATGGGCTCGCCGCAATGAAAGCAGGGCTCGCTGACAATATCATTCATGATGGCAGCAATTGTAGCGGGTAGGCCAACTGCCCGTGCGGTTTCTTACAAAATAGGTCTGGCGGTTTTCTTGTTTTGAATCAAAGAAAAACGCCGCGAATGCGGCGTTTTTGGGAGCTTGTGACAAACAGGCTTGTTTATGCGCTCAAGCCAGGCCTTTCGGGAGTGAGAAAACAATGTTTTCTTCCAGTCCGTCCATGGGCACAACAGACTGCGCGCCAAACTGCTGAATGCGTTCGACCACTTGCTGCACCAGGATTTCCGGCGCAGAGGCTCCGGCAGTCAAGCCGACGCGTGCCTTGTTGGCAAACCACTCTTGCTTGAGTTCGGTTTCGTTGTCGACCATATAGGCATCGATCCCGAGCGTGGTGCCTACTTCGCGCAGACGGTTGCTGTTAGAGCTATTGGGCGAGCCCACCACAATCAGCACATCCACATCACGTGCCAGTTGTTTGACTGCATCCTGCCGGTTTTGCGTGGCATAGCAGATGTCGTCTTTCTTGGGGCCGACAATGTCCGGGAACCGGGTGCGCAGGGCGTTGATCACGACCTGGGCGTCGTCTACCGACAGGGTGGTTTGGGTGACGTAGGCCAGTTTGTCCGGTGCATTGACTTGCAATGCCGTGACATCTGCCGGGTCTTCCACCAGATACATGCCGCCATCGCCAGACTGCCCCATGGTGCCTTCTACTTCAGGATGCCCCTTGTGGCCGATCATGACGATCTCATAACCCTGTTCACGCAGGCGTTTGACTTCCAGGTGAACCTTGGTCACCAGCGGGCAGGTGGCGTCATACACGGTCAGGCCACGAGACTCGGCTTCACGCCGTACGGCCTGCGACACACCGTGTGCAGAGAAAATCACGGTATTGCCGGACGGCACATCTTCCAGCTCTTCAACGAAGATCGCGCCTTTTTTCTTCAGGTCTTCGATCACGTATTTGTTGTGCACCACTTCATGCCGCACATAGATAGGCGCGCCGTATTTCTCCAGCGCGCGCTCCACAATGGCAATGGCGCGATCCACGCCGGCACAGAAGCCGCGCGGATTGGCAAGGATGATTTGCATGGTCACAGCGTCTTCTCCCTGGTGTGTTGCGGACGGGCGAGCGAATCGATCACCAGCAGCGCAGCCCCGATGCAAATGGCCGAATCAGCCATATTGAACGCCGGGTAGTACCAGTTTTTCCAGTAAACAAGAATGAAATCAACCACATGGCCATAGGCTACGCGGTCGATCACGTTACCCAGTGCACCACCCAGAATCAGCGAGAGCGCCAAAGCAAAGCGTGTTTGCTGATGGTGCCGGCGCAGGGTGTAAATGATGAAACCCGACACCGCCAATGCCAGCACCGTAAAGAAATGGCGCTGCCAGCCACCGGCATTAGCCAGGAAAGAGAACGCCGCGCCCAGGTTATAAGTCAGCGTCAGGCTGAAACAACCCGGAATCAAGGTGACCATTTCGCCAAACTGCAGGTGCGACTGGATCAGCAGTTTAGTGATCTGATCCACAATGATCACTAGTACGGCAACGATCAACCACTTACGCATGCTTGCGAACCTCACCAGCGCCAAACAGATTATCGACACAACGCGCGCACAGGCCCGGATGATCGGTATGGCTACCCACGGTCGGGGTGTAATGCCAGCAACGCTCACACTTTTGTTCGGCCGAGGCGGCAACGCCCACTTGCGTTGCTTCGCCGCGTACCAGCGTGGCTTTGGAGGTGATCAAGGCAAACTTGAGGTCATCTGCCAGGCTGGCCAGTGCGTCGTAGACATCGCCATTGGCCGTCAGGGTGACTTCGGCCTGCAGCGATGAGCCCAGTTTGCCTTCGGCGCGTTGCAGTTCGATTTCTTTTTGCGCTTGCGAACGCACTTCGCGAATCAGCGCAAAGCGTTGATCCAGCGCGGCGGCGTCGGCCACTTGCGGCACACTGTGCAGCGTGGCAAAGAACACATTCTCTTCGTTACTCAGGGTTTCCCACACTTCATGTGCGGTAAACGACAGGATCGGTGCCAGTACGCGGACCAGACCCTGCGTGATGTGCCAGATGGCAGTTTGTGCGGAACGGCGGCCCGCACTGTCTGCCTTCATGGTGTACAGGCGGTCCTTGATGATGTCCAGATAGAACGAACCGAGTTCTTCGGAACAAAAACCGTGGATTTCCTGCACGGCAGAGTGGAACTCGTAGCGATCGTAGAGCGCGGTAACGCGATCCTGGAACGCCTGGTAACGCACCAGTGCGTAGCGATCCAGCTCCACCATATCCTCGACAGCGACAACATCACCGGCTTTGAAGTCAGAGATATTGGCCAGCAAGAAACGCAAGGTATTGCGGATGCGCCGGTAGGCATCCGAGGTGCGCTTGAGGATTTCTTGCGACAGCGACATTTCGCCGGAGTAATCCGCACTGGCAATCCACAGGCGCAGCATGTCCGCACCCAGGGTGTTGAAGATATCCTGCGGGTCAATGCCGTTGCCCTTGGACTTGGACATCTTGTGGCCGTGCTCATCCACCGTAAACCCGTGGGTCAGCAGTTGCTTGTACGGTGCGCGGCCTTCGGTAGCGCAACCTGTCAGCAGGGAGGACTGGAACCAGCCGCGATGCTGGTCAGAACCTTCAAGATACAGGTCTGCCGGCCAGCTCAGTTCTTCGCGCTTACGCAGCACGGCGTAATGGGTGGAGCCAGAGTCAAACCAGACATCCAGCGTGTCACGCAGCTTGTTGTAGTGTTCTGCATCCGCACCCAGTAACTCAGCGGCATCAAGCTTGAACCAGGCTTCAATGCCTTCTTTCTCGATGCGCTTGGCGGCTTCTTCAAGCAAGGCCAGCGAGTTCGGATGCAGTTCGCCGGTCTCTTTGTGCACAAAGAATGTCATTGGCACGCCCCAGTTGCGCTGACGCGAAATACACCAGTCCGGACGATTGCCGATCATGGATTCCAGGCGGGCACGGCCCCAGGACGGGAAGAACTCGGTGGCTTCCACCGCGGCATTGGCTTTTTCACGCAAGGTTTTACCGTCTGCACCAGCCTTTTCCATGGCAATAAACCATTGCGCCGTCGCACGGAAAATGATCGGTGTTTTGTGGCGCCAGCAATGAGGGTAGCTGTGCAGCAGTTTTTCGTTGGCCAGCAGGGCACCAGTTTCACCCAGCAGTTCAACGATCTGCGGATTGGCTTGCCACACAGTCAGGCCAGCAAAACGTTCGACACTGGATTTGTAACGGCCGTCATCGCCTACCGGGTTGTCTTTGGAAAGGTCGTATTTCAGGCCAACTTGCCAGTCTTCCAGGCCATGCGCCGGCGCGGTATGCACGAGGCCGGTACCCGCATCGGTAGTGACGTGATCGCCCAGGATGATCTTGCCCTGACGATCATAGAAGGGGTGTTGCAGCGCGAGGAATTCCAGCGCAGCGCCCTTGGCGTGGCCGATCGACTTGCTGCCTTCAAAACCATAACGCTTGAGTGCGGCTTCAGACAGTTCGCGCACCAGAATCAGCAGACCCTTGGGTGTATCAAACAGGTCGTAGGTCAGGTCAGGGTGAACTGCTACAGACTGGTTGGCCGGCAGCGTCCATGGCGTCGTTGTCCAGATGACCGCGTACGCGTCTTTGCCGTTCAACGAGGGCAGGTCAAAAGCCTTGGCGACGGCGGCGCTGTCGATCACCTTGAAGGCGACATCGATGGCGGGCGAGGTTTTGTCTTCATACTCAACTTCGGCCTCAGCCAGCGCAGAGCCGCAATCAACGCACCAGTGCACCGGCTTCTGGCCTTTGACCATATAACCGTTGGCGTGAATCTTGCCCAGCGTGCGCACGATGTCAGCTTCGGTCTTGAAATCCATGGTGCGATAGGGATGTTCCCAGTCGCCCATTACGCCCAGACGAATAAAGTCGGCCTTCTGGATTTCAATCTGCGCAGCGGCGTACTGGCGGCACAACTCGCGGATGAACGCCGGCGGCAGCGCGTAGGATTTTTCATCCAGACCGTGCTCCTTGCGGTAGTTCACGATCTGCGCATGAATATCCGGATTAGCCTTGACGGCGTTCTTGTCGCCCTTGGCCAGTTTTTCGATCTGGTGCTCAATCGGCAGACCGTGACAGTCCCAACCCGGCACATAAGGCGCATCAAAACCAGCGAGCGAGCGCGATTTGACAATGATGTCTTTCAGGATCTTGTTAACCGCGTGACCCAGGTGGATCTTGGCATTGGCGTAGGGCGGGCCGTCATGCAGGATGAACTTGGGGCGATTCTGTTCTTTGGCTTTGGCACGCAGCTTTTGGTAAATCTGCTGGTCTTGCCACGCCTTGAGAAAGCCCGGTTCGCGCTTGGCCAGATCGCCACGCATCGGAAACGGGGTGTCGAGCAGGTTTACGGGGTACTTGTTCGACGGCTTGTCACTCATGTTTGTTCTGTCCTGGCTCGGTATGGGTATCTGGTTGAATCGGTTCGGTCTGTCTGGGTTCAGTCTGATTACATGGGGTCGCCCGCGTCAGCCTCAACGGTGCGCGGCAAACCAGGTCCGTGCATCGTCGCAGTCCTGGTGAATCTGGGCGACTAATGCTTCCAGACCGTTAAATTTGAGTTCATCGCGCAATTTGGCAAGAAAATTAACGCGTAAATGTTCGCCGTAAATCTGGCGTTTGAAATCGAAAATGAATACTTCAAGCACGGGTGCCGCGCCAGCCCCTTTGACCGTAGGCCGCACGCCAAGGCTGGCAACACCCTGATAGGTGCGCTCCAGTCCTTCGATTTCGACCACAAAAATCCCCATGGTCGGCGGGCGATTATGGCGGATGCGGATATTGGCGGTCGGGAAACCCAATTCACGCCCAAGCTTGTCACCACCAACCACGCGACCAGAAATTGAATACGGGCGGCCCAGTAACTGTGCTGCCAGTGCCATATCACCGCCCGCCAGCGCCTCGCGCACGGCGGTAGAAGAAATCCGCTGACCATCAAGCATGACCGGTTCAATGGAACGCACGGTCAACGCCGGGTTTTGCTGCAGCAAGGCAAAATCGCCTGCGCGCTGCTTGCCAAAGCGAAAATCGTGACCGATCAGCAAAAACCGGGCATTCAACTGTCTGGCGATGATGCCGTCACGAAACGCGGCCGCATCAATGCCGGCAAAGGGCCGGTCAAAGCGCTGCAAAATGACGTAATCCAGACCTTCCGCTGCAATGATTTCCAGCTTTTCCCGCAGGCTCGTCAGCCGCGTCGGGGCAGTTTCTGGCGTAAACAGTTCACGTGGATGCGGCTCGAACGTGAGCAACGCACTGGCCAGCCCACGATGCGCGGCTTCCTGACGTAGCTCCGCCAGCATGGCGCGATGGCCCAGGTGCAGCCCATCGAAATTGCCGATAGTCAGTGCGGTCGGGGGAAGGGCGGCGGCGTGGACGCCACGGATTATGCGCATTGGTCGCAGCAAGACATTCAAAACGGACAATTTTAACGCCTGGCGGCGCGTTTGTCAGGACGGGCTTATTCGGTCACCAGAACTGCGCCGTCAGCACGGGCAATCCCTTGCACGATGGTCGACGTGCCAACACGTACTCGCACATTCTGGCCTTCACTGGCGTTGTTCATGGCAAAGCCATCATTGCTGACTTCAATTTCACCTACCCGAATGAGTACACGCACTTTTTGTCCCTGCTGAATCACAATCGGCGCGCGTAACATTTCGGCACGCACTGCCGCGCCCGCCGCAACCGCAGTGGTGAGTGTGCGTCCCAGCGCAATGGAGGGGTCCAGCACCACACTCCCTTGCAATTGCCCCAAGTCACCCTGTTGCGGTGCCAGATCGCCCTCAACCAGTTCGTGGCCTGCGGCCAGCGGTTTGGCCGCCACATAGTACGTGGCCTGCACGCTGATTTTGACGGGCAGATTAATGGCCCATACAGCGCCGTCGACGCACGTCACCCGCAACATACTGTTGCCGGCTAATCGGTATCCCGGCGCTGCTTTCACGTCCATGGCATTGCAGGGGTCCAGCCG
>JASLES010000292.1 GCA_030151005.1 Silvimonas sp. | reverse complement strand
GGCAGTGCCGATGCGGTTAGAGAACCAGTACTTTGCGCTGGACAGCAGTCATCCGTCTTTTATCAGCATGCTGCAGTCACGCTCGTGCAGTATTTATATTCCCGCTTCGGTGCCTGACGTCGTTATCGAACTCTTTGCGGTGGTGCGGGCATGAGCTACGCCACGTCATCGACACTCATCGCCCCGTTTTTTCGGGATACCGCCTTGCAAGTTGTGTTGCTGGGTGAAGAGGCAGAGATCCCGGATGCGCAACATTGGCATCAGACCGGCATCCGCCTCGTGGAAGAACTGCGCTCAGGGCTGGCTGAAAGTGGCTTGCCATCTGCGTTGGTAGACCAGATCAGTTACGCGCAATGCGCATTGCTGGATGAGTCCGCATTAAATCGTGCTACACGCGCCAGTTCGGGGGCGCGGGATGTCTGGGAAGCAGAACCCCTGCAGGTACGCTTTTTTGGCAATTACAGCGCGGGCGAGGTTTTGTTTGAGCGGATGGCCACCTTGTTGCGGCAGCCTGCGCCAGATGCCGCTTTGCTCGAGACCTATCTGATCATTTTGCGTCTGGGTTTTCTGGGCAGGTTTACTGCGATTCAGGATGCCGATCGACAGAATTTGTTGCAGGCACTGGAGCGGGCGCTGCCATCCGTACGGCTGCCGGAACTTCACATTGAAGAGGGTAAGGCGAGCTGGTGGCTTCGGCTCAGTGTATTGGGGCTCTGCTGGTGGACGTTGATTGCCCTGGTGGGGGCCTTGCTACTCTGGTTGCTGCTTGACCACCAACTGGATGCCTTGGTGGCCGGCGTGACACAGGTCAAAGGTCACTCATGAGCCGCTACCGTTATCCGGCGCTCGCGCTGGTGCTCTGGAGCGGTTTGCTGGTGTTGTTGCTGGTGCGGGTGTACGCACCGCTAAGCCGCTTGCAGCAGGCTCTTGCCATGGGTGGCATAGTCCTTGCCACCTTGGCCGCAGCGTTATTGTGCTGGTTCTGGGCGCACCGGCGCATGCCTGTACTGCCGTTGGGTATGGAAAAAACACTGGCCGGATTGCCTTCTGGCTTGCACACCGAATCTCCCGTCTTTTTGTGGTATGACCCGTTTGCAATCGTCCGGGCAGAAGGTGATGTCATCCAGGATGCCAACGCGGTCTGGTTGATCATCGCCGATCCTATGCAGATGGTCCCACTGGCGGAGTCCGTTCGCCGTTGGCGCGGACAGGGGCCGGATGCAGCGTTGTTTGCAATCGACCCCGGTCAAGTCTTCAAGCTGCCGGAACTGACGCATCGCATGCAGTCCTGGCGTTATGCCCTGCGTGACGTTCAAAAGCGATGTGGTCACCTTTCCACGTGGTTACTGGTACAGGGTGGCGCTGCAAACGCTGCGGTGGCAGGAACCGGCTCGGCCCCCTGGCGTGGTTTTCTGCGTAACGGCAGCGCTGAGCCACTGAACGTAACGGTGTTGCTCGATTCATTGCTGCGGCAGCTTGATATCAGTGCCAGATCCGGTAGCGATAGCGTGATCGTGCGGCAGGATGTAGAGGCTCAGTCCCGCCTGCGCTGGTTGCATCAAATCCTTCCCCCATTGTTTGCCGGAGATACAGGCGCTCTGCCCGAGCAATGCTTTCATGGCGTACTGATGACCGCCGCGGGTGGCACACGCGCCGGCAATCTGTTTTCCGGGTGGATCGCGCAGGCCCAGGCGCTAGCGCCGGCTGTTGTGGATGCGGCGGCCGGGACATCCCCCTTCCCGTTGCCGCTCGTTGCCCAGATTCAGCGTGTGGCAAGACTGTCTCCGCTGCGCCGGGGGCTACTGCACGGCCTGATCATCACCACGCTTGCGGCCATGCTGGCAATGACACTTTCTGCCCGCAATAACCGGCAGTTGTTGCATGCCGTGAATGCAGATTTACAGGCTTATCGCAGCGAGCCTGTAGACCAGACCGAGTCTCGTCGCCTGGCTTGGGAACAGCTCAACGCGGATCGGCAGCTTTTGTTTGATTACGAACATGCTGGCGTCCCGTGGCGACTGGGGTGGGGGCTGTATCGCGCGGGCGCCGTGCTGCCGGTGCTGGAACAGGATATCTCCAGCTATCGCAAGCCGGTGCCGCCGCCCACGCTGATTTCACTCGATAGCCTGTCCTTGTTTGCCAGTGGAGAGGTGCGGCTTAAGCCTGATGCAAACCGGGCTTTGGTCGGGGCCCTGGTTGAACTGACTACGCACCCGGACAAGGGGGTAGTCATTGCCGGGCATACCGATAACAGCGGCAACGCCAAGGCGAATCAGGCCCTGTCAGAAGCGCGCGCTGCGGCGGTCAGAGACTGGTTTGTATCGATGTCCAGCCTGCCTGCATCGCATTTTGCCATTCAGGGCTACGGCGATAGCCGCCCGTTGGTACCCAACGATAGCCCTGAGAACAAAGCCCGTAACCGCAGGGTAGAAATTACGCTCGTGCCCGATCTAGCGGCGCACTGAGGTAAGCGGTATCCCGCCCAGGCGGCGGGTATTCATTGAAACCAAGAGGAGAAATCTGAAATGGCTATTCCTGCATATATGTGGCTGAAGGACGATGGCGGCGCGGATATCAAGGGTTCTGTTGATATCCAGGGTCGTGAGGGCAGTGTGGAAATCCTGGCGCTGGAGCACAGCGTGCATATCCCCACCGATGGCAATACCGGCAAGCTGACCGGCACTCGCGTGCATGATCCGCTGACATTCTTTAAAGAGTTCGATGCGTCCTCGCCTTATCTGTATAAGGCAGTGACCAGTGGCCAGACGCTGAAGGGCGTGGAAATCAAGTGGTACAAGATTGATGACGCCGGCAACGAAGTCGAGTATTTCAACACGAAGCTGGACAACGTGAAGGTAGTGGCGGTGTCCCCGGTCATGCACAACATCAAGGACCTGTCCAAGGACAAGTACAACCATCTGGAAGAAGTGGAACTGCGCTACGAAAAGATCACCTGGGCGTACAAGGACGGCAACATCATCCATGCTGATAGCTGGAATGAAGGCCGTTAAGCTGTTTTGCTAGTACTACAAGCCGCCCGCCTTCTGGTGGGCGTTCCTGTTTCTTTTCCTGTTTTTTCTTGGCGATCATGCCCCTTCACGATCCTGTCCGGTTATTGCGTCGTCTTGACGCGTATTGTGCCCATGCGCTGGAAGCTGCGGCCAGTCTGGCCCAGACCCGCGCCCATGCTGAAATCCTGCCTGAACACTGGTTGATCAAACTCCTGGAGCCGGGCGACGGCGATCTACCGTTGCTGATACGGTTTGCCGAGCTGGAGATGGACAAGCTCTGGCAAGGTTTGTTGACCCATCTGGATGGCCTGCCGCATGCCTTGCGTGGCAAGCCGGGCTTGTCCCGTGCTTTGCAGCAGTGGCTGGAAGCGGCCTGGATGCTGGCATCGCTGGAAGAGGGTGAGACCCAGATCCGGTCTTTACATCTGCTACTGGTCTTGCAGGATCAGCCGCAGTTGATCCGTACCGCTGACGCTTGGCCGCTGTTGGTGATGGGCCGCTCATGGATTGAACAAAAACAGGGGCAACTGGCGCGGTATTCGGTTGAAGCAAATGCGGTTACTGCCACACCGCAGGCTACCGCAACTGAGGCCGCTGAAAATGCTGGGCCGGCAGAGACGGCGGCACCGGCCATGGCCGAGGTGCTGCAACGCTTCACCATTGATCTGACCGCCAAGGCTCGGGCGGGGCAGATTGACCCGGTGTCAGGCCGCGATGCAGAAATCCGGCAGATGATCGATATCCTGTCACGGCGGCGCAAGAACAACCCCATTCTGGTGGGCGATCCGGGTGTTGGCAAAACGGCGCTGGTAGAGGGGTTGGCGTTGCGGATTGTCGAGGGGCAAGTTCCTGCGGCTTTGCGACATGTGCATCTGCTGGTGCTGGATCTGGGTTTGTTGCAGGCCGGCGCAGGGGTTAAGGGGGAGTTTGAACAGCGTCTCAAAAACGTGATCGATGCTGTACAAGCCTCGCCCGCGCCAGTTTTGCTGTTTATTGATGAGGCCCATACGCTGATTGGCGCCGGCAACAGTGCCGGCGGTGCAGACGCCGCCAACTTGTTGAAACCCGCTTTGGCCCGGGGGGAGTTGCGCACCATTGCCGCCACCACCTGGTCGGAATACAAACAGTATTTTGAACGGGATGCGGCGCTGGAGCGGCGTTTCCAGATGGTCAAGGTAGAAGAGCCGGACGACCCCACTGCTTGCCAGATGCTGCGTGGTTTGCAAACGCGCTACGCGCAATATCACGGGGTACACGTACGGGACGACGCCGTGGTGGCTGCAGTGCAATTGTCCCGCCGCTACCTCACCGGGCGGCAATTGCCGGATAAAGCGGCTGACCTGATCGATACCGCCGCTGCCCGGGTGCGGGTGAGTCTGGAAGCAGAGCCGGTGCAGATTGATCACCTGCGTGCTCGCTTGGCCGCGCTGGAAACAGAAAAAAATGCCTTGCTCGGGGATCAGCGTGCCGGGCTTGATGGCTTGTCTGCACGGCTGGAAGGGCTGCAACAAGAGCACGACGAAACCGCCACCGCACTGGAACAAATGCTGGCGGCACATGCCGCCCAGCATGATCTGGTGCAGCAAATCCATGCAGCGGGTGCCAGCGAGGACGATACGGCAAGACAAGCGAGTACTGCGGTACGTGCCGCGCTGGGGGATTTGCAAAAACATCAGCCTGCTTTGGTCCACCCGGAAGTCAATCCGGCTGTGGTTGCCAATGTGGTGGCAGACTGGACTGGCATTCCGCTTGAAACCTTGATGAAGGATGAACACACCAGCTTGCTGGAACTGGAAGCGCGGCTGACACCCAGGGTGATTGGTCAGGACGAAGCACTGGCGCAACTGGCTGCCAGTTTGCGGACCGCCCGCACCGGCTTGCGCACGACAGAAGGCCCGACGGGTGTTTTTTTGTTGGTCGGGCCATCCGGGGTGGGGAAAACAGAAACAGCGTTGGCGCTATCGGACCTGCTGTTCGGCGGCGAACGCGCAATGGTCACCATTAATTTGTCGGAATACCAGGAAGCTCACACGGTATCGCAACTTAAAGGCTCGCCGCCGGGCTATGTCGGCTATGGGCAGGGTGGGGTGCTGACCGAGGCCGTGCGCCGGCATCCGTATTGCGTTGTGCTGCTGGACGAGGTGGAAAAAGCCCACCGGGACGTGCTCAACCTGTTTTATCAGGTTTTTGATCGCGGTTTTATGCGGGATGGGGAAGGGCGGGAGATCGATTTTCGCAATACGGTCATCTTGATGACTTCCAATCTCGGTAGCGAGCAGATGATGGCGTTGGGTGAAGGTGAGGCGCAGCTGACCGCCGCCGAACTGGATGCAGCCATCAGGCCAATCCTGGTGGAGCACTTTCAACCCGCGTTGCTCGCGCGTTTCCAGACGATCTATTACCGTCCGCTGGGCCAGGCTACACTCGCGCAAATTGCCCGGCTCAAGCTGGACAAAGTGGCCGAGCGCTTGTCACGTCACTACCACTGCGGTTTTGATTTTGATGATGCCGTTTGTGAAGGCATTGCCGCGTGTTGTCAGGTGGGTGATTCTGGCGCGCGCGCGGTGGGGCATTTGCTGGATCAGCAATTGTTGCCAGAGATGTCCCGCGCTTTGTTGCAGTGGCAGGCAGAGCAGGGCCAGCCGCCAGCGCGGGTGTCCCTGCGTTGGGATGAAGAAACGGCACAGCCGGTGTTGGCGCTGGAACAAGACTGATCTGTTGCTGACTTG
>JASLES010000277.1 GCA_030151005.1 Silvimonas sp. | reverse complement strand
GAAGTCATTGCCGCCGCGCTTCAGGCCGGCTGTAGCGACGACGCGGCCGCTTCACGCGTCGCGTAGTCTTCCAGCGATTCATCCAGCGTCATGCGCATCTGGTCGATCAGTTCGGCCAGATACTTGCCGTCATGCGTATAGAGCGGCGTGACTACATGCTCAAACACGTCCACCAGCTTGATATGCCGCAGTGAGATGGCCGAGACCCACGCGCCATCGCGCACCTGTTCTACCCAGCCTTTTTCCAGCATGCGTTCCAGCAGGCCGTGTGCGGTATCCAGCCCCAGACTCACTGCGCGCCGCAGGTCATTGATATGCATGATCTCGCCGCGATGACGGGCGCGTGACAACTCAACGAGGATACGCAACGCTTGCTCAAAGCGGGTGCCGGCGTGGCTTTGCCAGGTCCAGGCATTGCCGTGCCAGTACGACAGGCTGGCAGAGAAAACCGCGCCACCCAGCACAATCACCCAACAGACATACAGCCACGTCAAAAAGATGGGGAAGCTGGCAAACGCGCCATACACCAGTTTCAGGGTGACGAATTCGTTGATATACAGCCCGAACAAGCCCTTCATCAGTTCCAGCAAAATCCCCACCAGCAAGCCCGCTGCCACGGCATGACGGCGCGGCACGTAGCAATTGGGAATCATCTTGTACATCAAGCTGAGCATGGCAAAGGTCACCATGGTCGGGCCAATGCGCACGGTGCTGTCAAAAATATGGAACCCGCCAATGAGGCCGCGATGATAGAACCAGGACGTCATTGTCAGACTCAGCCCCAGTGCCAGCGGGCCAAGTGTGAGCGCCGCCCAGTAGATCAGCGTCCGGGTCAGTAATTTACGCTGGCGACGCACCGCCCAGATCTGGTTGAAGGATTTCTCGATATTGAACACCAGCAGCAGCGCGGTGACCGCCAGGCCAATGGTGCCGAACGCGGTCAGTTTTTCCGCATTGTCAGAGAACTGCTTGAGATACACGCTGATGACTTTGGATGACGCATCCGGCACCAGATTGATCACGATGAAGTTGCGAAAACGTGTGCTGTAATCGCTGAACATCGGGAAAGCCGAAAACAGGGTCAGCGCAATGGTAAATAGCGGAATAATGGCCAGCAACGTGGTATAGGTCAGACTACCTGCGGTCTGCATGCAGCGGTCCGCCAGCAGGCGCCGGCCAACAAACTGCATGAAGCCGTACAACCGGCGCCAGTAGTGCAGGGTCAGCCAGGATTGAAGTTGCTGTCGAGCCACCAGAAAATGCCGCATGTGCGTTGAATGTTCCTGCAGAAATGATGCCGTCAAGTGGCGGCGGGAATTTATAATACGCGAGTTTAACCATAGCGCCGCTACGCGGGTTCGCCATCGTCATGGTGAAGTTCACGCGTGTCGGAAACCCCTGATTATTCGCTGGAGTTTTCCTTGGCTGACATTCTGGTTCTGTATTACAGCACGCATGGCGCCACCCGCCAGCTTGCCCAATTGATCGCGCGTGGCGTTGAAGCCGTACCCGGCGCACAAGCCCGGCTGCGTACCGTACCGCGCGTGTCGACCGTGTGCGAGGCCACCGAGCCTGCCGTGCCAGAATCCGGCGCCCCTTATGTGAGCGAGCAAGACCTGACCGAATGTATTGGTCTTGCCATGGGTTGCCCCACGCGCTTTGGCAACATGGCGGCGCCAATGAAGTATTTCTGGGACTCCACCATCAATGCCTGGTTGTCCGGGTTGCTGGTCGGTAAACCCGCTAGCGTATTTACCAGTACAGGCTCCATGCACGGCGGTAATGAGGCCACGCTGTTGACGATGATGATCCCGCTTCTTCACCACGGCATGATCATGGTAGGCACTCCGTATTCAGAAGAAGCCTTGTCTGCGACGGAAAGCGGCGGTACGCCCTATGGTGTCAGCCATATTGCCGGCGGCCGTGGCGAAAAACCCGTTACCGAGCACGAACGCGCTCTGGCCATTGCCCAAGGCAAACGGCTGGCCCAGATCGCCCTCAAACTGGCTGCCGCATGACGCCCGCCGCCAAACGCGCATGGGCGCAATGGACGGCGGTGGGTTGCGTGCTGGCACTGATTGCGCTGTGTCTGGCCTGGGAGTTATGGCTGGCACCGTTGCGGCCGGGCGGCTCGTCGCTGGCGCTCAAGGCTGTCCCGCTGCTGCTACCGTTGCGCGGGTTGCTGTATGGCCGCCGCTATACGTACCAGTGGTCATCCATGTTCATCTTGCTGTGGTGGACGGAAGGCCTGACTCGGGCCTGGAGTGACACCGGTTTGTCGCAACGTCTGGCGCTGTTGGAGGTGCTATTGAGCACCGTGGCCTTTCTGGCGATCGCCTGGTACGCCAAGTGGACGCGCCCCAGCGTGCTGGAAGCAGAAATCGAGGCTGCGGAAAAAAGGGCGTAAAAAAACAGGCCTGATGCCTGTTAGTCTGGATAACGCCCGAAGGGAAAATAATGCCGGAGCCCTTCAAACCTGCGGGGAAGTGATACTTCCTGGGGTTGAGGGTATCAAAGCTTTTGGTAAAGCTTTGCCTGTCCTGCCTTGTGGGCGGATGGTTTCCGGCAACATCGCATTCGATCTGCTGTGCTTGGGTGATCCTGCGTTGAAATGAAACTCAAAATGCTCGTTGACCAATGTCAACTCCGCTTTTTCGCTTCATTTCGCCTTGGCTGACCCAGCGCCCATCAGATCGAAAACGGCCCGCCCTGCGGGCCGTTTTCATGGACACCGTTGCGTCGATAAACGTCTTAAACGGGTTGCGGATGCGTGCGTGTGATATTGGCGTGTAATTTGTTCACAGCGGAGATATAAGCCTTGGCGCTGGCCACCAGAATGTCGGTGTCGGCGCCCTGGCCATTAACCACACGGCCATCTTTGGAGAGACGTACCGTCACTTCACCCTGGCTGTCGGTACCCTGGGTGATGGCGTTGACCGAATACAACTGCAGTTCGGCGCCGCTATTGGCAATCGATTCAATGGCTTTGAAGGCGGCATCAATCGGGCCGTCGCCTTCGCATTCCACGCGGTGTTCCTTGCCGTTCTCGTTCATGACCAGCGTGGCACTCGGCGTTTCACCGGTTTCAGACACGATCTTGAGCGAGGTCAGGCGCCAGGTTTCCTGTTCTTTGTTGACCAGTTCGTCCGACACCAGCGCGTGCAGGTCTTCGTCGAAGATTTCGCGCTTGCGATCGGCCAGATCCTTGAAGCGGGCAAAGGCGGCGTTCAGCGCTTCTTCACTCGCCAGTTCAATGCCCAGCGCGGTGAGCTTGGTCTTGAACGCATTGCGGCCAGAGAGCTTGCCCAGGGTCAGGCGGTTGGTGGTCCAGCCGACCGATTCCGCACTCATGATTTCGTAGGTTTCGCGGTGCTTGAGTACGCCGTCCTGATGAATGCCGGATTCATGCGCAAACGCGTTGGCACCCACAATCGCCTTGTTCGGTTGTACCGGATAACCCGTAATGGTGGAGACCAGCTTGGAGGCCGGCACGATCTGCGTGGCATCGATGCGGGTTTCTACCCCAAAGATATCCTTGCGGGTCTTCACGGCCATCACGATTTCTTCCAGGCTGGCGTTACCTGCGCGCTCACCCAGACCGTTGATCGTGCATTCCACCTGACGCGCGCCACCCAGCACGGCGGACAGCGAGTTGGCGACAGACATGCCCAGATCGTCATGGCAATGGGCCGACCAGATTACTTTGTCACCACCTGGCGTTGCGGCGATCAGATCGCGGAAAAAGGCTTCGGTCACACGCGGAATGGCATAGCCGACGGTGTCCGGCACGTTGATGGTGCGGGCGCCAGCCTTGATGACTTCGCCAAAAATACGGGCGAGGAAGACCGGGTCCGAGCGCAGCGCGTCTTCGGCGGAAAACTCCACGTCATCCGTGTATTCACGGGCAATCGTCACCGCCTTGATTGCGGCCTCGACCACCTGGTCGGGGTGCATGCGCAGCTTCTTTTCCATATGGATCGGGCTGGTCGCAATAAAAGTATGCACGCGGCCACGTGCGGCGGGCGAGATGGCTTCGCCGGCGGCGCGCACATCACGCTCGTTGGCACGGGCCAGCGAACAGATGGTGGATTCACGAATGATGCCGGCAATGGTGCGGATGGATTCTGCGTCACCCGGGCTGGCGGCGGCAAAGCCGGCCTCAATCACGTCTACACCCAGGCGTTCTAGTTGGCGGGCGATGCGGATTTTCTCTTCACGCGTCATCGAGGCGCCAGGAGACTGCTCGCCGTCGCGCAAGGTGGTGTCGAAAATGTACAGACGATCGCCCATATTCGGTGTGCTCCGTGTGGCCGGCACAGCATCTGCGCCGGTGAAAAACGACTGGATGTCGAAAGCGCGCCCCTGACTGGCGGCGAGCCGGGAAATACGATTCAGTGCGGAGAGGGGCATGCTGCCGCGCTCGCGCCATTTGTAGATGGCGGCGCGCGAAACAGGATCGTCAGGGAAGAGGCGGTTGAGCGCGTCGGCCAGCTCACTTGGGCCGCCAAATTGCTCAATCAAACGTTCAATGTCCACTGACATGTCATGCTCCAGACCGGGTATTGGTCTGAAGCATAAAACGTCGTGGACATTTGGTCAAACAGTTTTGTCCAATTTGAGTCGAAAAAGAGCAAGAGGCACGAGAGGATTCGACAATTGGTAGACTTAATGTCTAATTTGAAGCGCCGTTAGACGGCCGCTCTGCAGGTTTCTTGCCCCGCCGCAGCAGTTTCCACACCCACATCACATAACCGGATGCGGCGTAGACAAGGAACAGGCAGAACAACATCAGTTGCGGCTTGGCCGCCAGCGCCAGCAAGGCCAGCATCATCACCAGCATGGCGACAAAGGGCACGGTCTTGCGCATGTTGATTTCCTTGAAGCTCCAGAACGGCACATTGGAGACCATGGAAAGACCCGCAAACAGCGTCAGCAACAAGGCCAGCAGCGGCAGCGCATCGCTGATCGGCGAGAGCAGATCGGCATATTCATGACTGATCCACACAAGGCCGGCAACCAGCGCGGCAGCAGACGGTGAGGGCAGACCCTGGAACCAGCGTTTGTCGCCGGTTTCAATATTGGTGTTGAAACGGGCCAGGCGCAGCGCCGCACCGGCGCAGTAAACAAACGCCACCATCCAGCCCACTTTGCCGAACTCACGCAGCGCCCATTCGTAGACGACCAGTGCCGGGGCCACGCCAAAGGAGACCATGTCAGAAAGGCTGTCGAACTCTGCGCCAAAGGCCGATTGGGTGCGGGTCAGCCGCGCTACGCGGCCATCAAGCCCATCGAGCACCATGGCAATGAAGATGGCAACGGCAGCGGGGACGAACATCTTGTTCATCGACTGCACGATGGCATAAAAGCCGGAGAACAAAGCGGCCAGCGTAAACAGGTTGGGCAGCAGGTAAATACTCTGCCGCCGGAGCGTCTGGCGACGTAATGCGATAGGACGTTTGGGTTGCACAGGTGAAGTTCCTTGCTTGTTATAGGCGGTCTGTCGCTAACAGAACCATGCTGTATTGAGGATTGAACTGTTCAGCATGGTTGTGTTGGCGGTCCGGGTGTAAACCCGGACGCACCGCATCAGGCCAGTTCGGCCAGAATGGTTTCGGTGGCGGAGACCTTGTCGCCAATGGTGACACGCGCTTTGGCGGTCAGCGGCAGGTACACGTCCACACGGGAGCCAAACCGGATGAAGCCGTAGCGCTGGCCGCGCGCGAGCTGGTCACCCACCTTGGCATAGCACAGGATCCGACGTGCCACGAGGCCGGCGATCTGCACAAAGGTGATTTGCGTGCCGTCAGCGAGGCGGGTCAGCACGGCGTTGCGCTCGTTTTCTTTGGAAGCTTTGTCCAGCGCTGCGTTCAGGAAAGAACCGGCGTTGTATTCGATATGTTCGATGGTGCCATCGACCGGGCTACGGTTGGAGTGCACGTTGAATACGTTCATGAACACGCTGATCTTGAGCGCTTCGACCTTGCGGTACGGGTCCATGGCCTTTTCCACCACCACGATGCGGCCATCGGCCGGGCTCAGGATCGCCTTGGGCGCTTGCGGAATTTCACGCGGCGGATCGCGGAAGAACTGCACCACGAATACGGCGATGATCCAGAACGGGATCGACCATGCGCCAAAGAGCGCGGTCACAACAACGGCCACGATCAGGCTGATGGCAATAAAGGGCCAGCCTTCGCGAGCAAGGATGGGATGAGGGTAGTGTTTGTTCAAATTGTTCCCCGAGGGTCTGGGTACGGCTGGTAAAAAAACGGTCTGGCCTCATCACACCGCCACGGTGCGCGCATTGCCGGACACGACAGCCGTCCTGATCACAAAGTGCAGATTGTAACCTGGGGGCCGGGCCTGCGGCATGCCGCATTGTGGTGCGGCCAGCTAACCGGTTGCGATGGTCCGGTAAAGGCCATAGCAGAAAATGTCTTCCGGCTGGCCGCAACTCACCCCCCACGCTGGCCGCATGCCTTCTCGCACAAAACCGGCTTTTTCCAGCAAGGCAATGGATGGTCCATTGCGGGTCAGCACGGTGGCATCAAAGCGCTGCAAGGCCAGCTCGTCAAAGCCGTAGCGCAACATGGCGCAAACGGCTTCAAATGCATAACCTTTGCGCTGAAAGGGCAAACCAATCCAGTAGCCCAGTTCCGCGCGGTGCCCTTGGCGGACGTCGTGTAACTCCACGCACCCGACCAGCTGCAGGCTGCCGCGTTCGCGGATGCCCAGATAGATGGCCTGGCCTGCGCCAAACAGGCCCGGATGCGTGGATATCCACTCGGCCGCAGCACCATCCGGGTAGGGGCAGGGCGCGTTATCCAGCATGCTGATCAGCGCCGGTTCGCTGGCAAAGGCTTGCACCTGCGCGGCATCGTCGGCATTGAATGCGGCCAGCACCAGGTTCTGCGTCATGATTAACGGAAAATCGCCCACGGATTTATCTCTGCAAGAATGTATGCAGGATAATGCGCGTGGGCGTGGTGCCGTTGACCGGCCAGACTTATGGCTGGGCGAGGCGAGAGTGGTGACGGGCGTAACCGAAATAAACCACAAAGCCAATCAGGATCCAGATGCCGAATGCCTTCCAGGTGATTGGCTGCAGCGCGCTCATCAGGAACACGCAGAAAGCCACCCCCAGCAAAGGCACGATGGGCACGCCAGGGCAGCGGAACGCACGGTGCAGATCGGGCCGGGTCTTGCGCAGCACAATCACGGCAATAGATACCAGCGCAAAGGCCGACAACGTACCGATATTGATCAGTTCTGCAAGGACATTAAGCGGAATCAGCGCACCGATAATGCCAAACACAATGCCAACCACCCAGGTGGTGACAAAGGGCGTGGCAAAGCGTGGATGCACGCGGGCCAGCGCTTCAGGCAACAAACCGTCGCGGGACATGGCAAAGATCACGCGGGTCTGGCCGTACATCATCACCAGAATCACGGTGGTCATGCCAAGGATAGCGCCCAGGTCAATAAACCCGGCCACCCAGTTTTGTCCGGCATATTGCAGTGCCAGTGAAACCGGGTGATCGACGCCTTCAAACTGCTTGAACGGCACAATACCGGTCATGATGGCAGACACTGCCACATACAGAATGGTGCAGACCGACAACGAACCAATAATGCCGATCGGCAAATCACGCTTGGGGTTTTTGACTTCTTCTGCCGCGCTGGATACCGCATCAAAACCAATGAAGGCGAAGAACAGCAAGGCCGCGGCATTGAACACGCCATGGAACCCGAACGGCATGAACGGAGTCCAGTTGGCAGGCTTGACGTAACCCACGCCGACGGCAATGAACAACAGGACGATGCCGATCTTGATCGCCACCATGATGTTGTTGAGTTTGGCAAAGCCGGACACGCCAATCGACACCAGAGTGGTAATCAGCATCATGATGACGAAGGCTGGCAGGTTAAAGAGCGTGGTCTTGCCAGGTAATGCGCCTGGCGCTGCGGTGAGCACCGTGGGCAGATCAACGCCAAAGCCATGCAGCAGTGACTGGAAATACCCGGACCAGCC